>JBCDGG010000089.1:0-22416 GCA_038757905.1 Pseudomonadota bacterium
GATCGTCCATCGCTGACCAGGCGCGGACGATCCGTATCCCGGTCCATATGATCGAGACGATCAACAAGCTGGTGCGAACGGGTCGTCAGATGTTGCACGAGATCGGGCGCGAGCCGACGCCGGAAGAGCTGGCCGAGAAGCTGCAGATGCCGCTTGAGAAGGTTCGCAAGGTGATGAAGATCGCCAAGGAGCCGATCTCCCTCGAAACGCCCATCGGCGACGAGGAAGACAGTCAGCTTGGCGATTTCATCGAGGACAAGAACGCCGTCCTGCCGCTCGACAGTGCCATTCAGGAGAACCTGAAGGAAACGACGACGCGGGTTCTCTCGTCGCTCACCCCGCGGGAGGAGCGCGTGCTGCGGATGCGCTTCGGCATCGGCATGAACACCGACCACACGCTCGAAGAGGTCGGCCAGCAGTTCTCGGTGACGCGCGAACGCATCCGCCAGATCGAGGCGAAAGCGCTGCGCAAGCTCAAGCATCCTTCGCGGTCTCGCAAGTTGCGGTCGTTCCTCGACCAGTAGGGCGCTGCTGTCCCTCCGCTGCGGCAATGGGTACCGGCGAAAGCCGGGCGCACCGTCCTAGCTGACGGTCAAACCACAGGAGGGTGTGCGATGCGCGTGGCGGACCTGTCACCGGCCCTGCAGGATGCCGTCGGCAAGCGGGATCTGATCGTCTTCGACGGGCATTGCGTGCTGTGCTCCGGCTTCTTTGCCTTCATGCTTCGGGTCGACCGGACCGAGCGGTTCGCCTTCGCCACGGCCCAGGGCGCGGTGGGGCAGGCGCTCTACCGTGAATTGGGGCTGCCGACCGGTGACTTCGAGACGAACCTCGTGGTGGTTGATGGCGTGATCCACCAGCGTCTGGGCGCCTTTCTGGCGGCAATGGCGGCGGTGGGGTGGCCCTGGCGGGCGCTGACGGTTCTGCGGCTCTTGCCGCGCGGGCTGCAGGATGCCGCCTACCACCGGATCGCGCGCAACCGATATCGGATCTTCGGACGGACGGAGGCGTGCCTCGTGCCGGACGCCAGTCTGAGGGCCCGCTTCCTCGACACCCTCGCGCCGGCCCCGGCCGCATGACGGCCCCGTTCCGCGCGGCCCTCGGGGCCGCTTTCGACGCCCTGCCGCCCACCCTGCAGGAGTTCCACGGAGGCGGCGACGCGACGCGGTGTTTCCGTGGCCGGGCGGAGGTGATCCGCGGCAGCGGGGCGCTGGCGCGTGTGGCCTGCTGGTTCGGGGGCTTTCCGCCCGCCGCTTCGGAATGCGCCTTCGCCGTGACCGTCCACAGCTCCCCGCAGGGCGAGATCTGGGAACGCCGTTTCAACACTTGGTTGACCCGTTCGGCGCTGTCCTACGACGCGGGCACCGGCACGCTGGGCGAGCGGTTTGGCGCTGTCTCTTTCGTTCTCAACCTGCGGCCGATCGACGGCGGGCTGGCGATGGATGTCGCGCGCGCCCGCGTCGTCGGGCTCATCCCTCTGCCGCAGAGCCTCACGCCCGAGAGCGCCGTGCGGATCTGGCAGGATGAGGCACAACGGTACCGGTTCGACATCGGCGTCCGGATCGCGGGGCGGCGGATCGTGCGCTACCGCGGATGGGTCGTTCAGGACGCGGCACCCGCCGTTCGGGCCAGGACGGCCCGCTGACGCGGTGCGCTTGCCGCCGCGCAGCCGCATCACATCGCCGAGAGGCGCGAGGGGGCAGGCCGTTTGCCGCTTGCCGGGGCGCCCCGGCGCTTCATGGTTTTAGGCGCGCAACCTTGGCGCGTGTCCTCGCGAAGTGTTAGGAGAACGCTATGCCTGTGTTTCGGAACCTCCTTGTCGCCGCCATGTCCGTTGTCGTCGCCCTTGCGCCGGTATCGCCCGCAGCGTCGAGCCCGAAGAAACGGCTCACAACGGTGGCGGATCCCACCATCACAAACGGGATCGCCGTGTACCGCCGGGCCGGGAGCAAGCCCAAGGATTACTGGTGCAATGCCGGCGACTACGCCGCGCGGAACCTTGGCGCCGGCAGCGGCAGCGCGCTGGAGCTTGTCCGGCCGGAAGGGGCTGCCGGGGGCCCGTCGGATCGCCAGTCGATCGGCTTCAGCGTGGTGGCCGGGCGCGGCGATTCCGGATCGGTAACGGTGGACCGCGTGGGCGAGCGGCATTCCATCGCGCAGACCAAGGCGTTCTGCCAAAGCCAGCGCGGCGGGCGCGACGATTGATGGCGCGCGTCGCACGCCTCGTCGGGGCGCTGGCCCTTTTGCTCCTGACGTCCCTCGCGGCGGCTGCGGAGCGTGGCGTGGCGCGCAACGGTCTATCCGTGGCCGGCACGGCAGAGCGCTTCGAGGTTTATTCACGCGTCGGCCTGAGCGGGCGAGACTATTTCTGTGCCGCGGCCAGCTTTGCACGGGTGCAGTTTGGCGCGGGGGCCACCGACAGGGTCGTGATCGTGAGCGGCCTCGGCCCCAGCCGGACCCGGCCGAACCAGCGCTCGGTTGTCTTCGCGCTGCGCCCCCCCGGGGGCGAACCGGGGCAGCGTCTTCGGCAATGTCCTGTTGCGTCCGCGCGCCGTGGGGACGAGCCGCAATGTCGCGACAGGAGAGAATTTCTGCAGATCGCCCGAGATCAGCGGAGACGACGATTGATCGTGCGGGGCCTCCTCCTTGTGGCCGCTGCCGCGGCTCTGACGGGCTGCGTGGCCTCGGTCTCGGCTTCCTCGGGCGGGCCGGCGCCCGCCTCCTACCGGGCGTTCAACACGATGCTGGTGTTCTCCGATCCCACGCGCCCGGCCACAATGGCGGTCCGGTCTCAGCCCCGGGCCGGGCCGAAGGATTTCTGGTGCGCCGCGGGCGACTTTGCCGACCGGTTCCTCGACACCCGCCCGACGGACAGGATCTACATCCTGCGCGGCCCGGGGCCGAGCCCCGACGGGCAGCGCACCCGCGCGGTGACGTTCACGACCCAACCGCCGCCGGATCTGGCCGGCGGGCCGCGCCCGGGCGAGGGGGGCAACTACTCGCTGCGGCTGAACGAGCCGGGGTTCAACGTCCAGGCTGCGCAGGCGCGCAGCTTCTGCGTCGAATCGCGCCGGAAGTTCGCCGGGATCGGGCTGTTCTGAGCGTTCCATGGCCCTGCAGCACACCATCATCCACCATACGACAGGGCCGGGGCTGGTCGAAATCACCCGGGAGGTGGCCGATTGGGTGCGCGCGCAGCACAGCCCCGGCCCGGCGCTGCTGACGCTATATCTGCGTCACACATCCGCCTCCCTCCTGATCCAGGAGAACGCGGATCCCGATGTGCAGGCGGATCTGCATGCCTTCTTCCGGCGCCTCGCGCCCCATGCCGACGCACCGTCCATGGCCTGGATCGCGCACCGCACAGAAGGGCCCGACGACATGCCGGCGCATATGAAATCGGCGGTTCTGCCCACGACATTGGCAATTCCAGTGAGCGACGGCGAACTCTTGCTCGGCACCTGGCAAGGAATTTACCTGTTTGAGCACAGGGACCGGCCGCATCGGCGTGAAATCGTCCTTCATCTCGGCTAAACCTTAGAATCTGCGCATTGTCCGCATATATACCTTTACCAAGCAGTCATCTCAGGGTTCCGCCCATGTCCTGTCGATCGGTCGCCGCTTCGTTTCCCCGCCGAGCAGTCGGATCACTCGCCCGCGCGCTCGGCGTTGCCCTTGCGCTGGGTCTCAGCGCCTCCTTCGCGTCGGCGGCGCAGCTCTCCTGTCAGGGCGAGGCGCTGACGCTGGACGTCGATGTGAACCCGAGCGCGGGCACCTGCGCCGTAGACGGACGCAGCGCCTCCTTGCGCAAGCCGAGCAACCCCGTCGTCTGCCATCTCTCCACCCCCCAGCTCAGCATCCTGACAATCGGTTCGGACGGGTCTTTCACGTGGGAGGATACGTCGAACCGGGTCATCGTGCGCGGGAACTGTGTCCGCCTGTAGACGGAGCGCCGGGCCTGTGGCGATTAGACCTACCCAACGGATCGCGGCTCCCCTATAGTCGAACCCATTATGTTGGGGTCTCTTCTAGGGTCATCGGGGCTGTGCCCGGCACCTGACGCGAGACGGTGGACGAGGGAACCGCCATGCGCTGCCCGTTTTGTGGAAATGTAGATACTCAGGTGAAGGACTCGCGCCCCGCAGAGGACCACGTCGCGATCCGCAGGCGCCGCTTCTGCCCGGCCTGCGGGGGGCGCTTTACCACCTACGAGCGCGTCCAGCTGCGCGATCTCGTCGTCATCAAGTCCAACGGGCGGCGCGAAGACTTCGATCGCGACAAGCTCGAACGTTCCATCCGGATCGCGTTGCAGAAAAGGCCGATCGACCCCGAGCGCGTCGACCAGATGATCTCGGGGATCGTGCGCCGGCTCGAGAGCATGGGCGAGACGGACATCCCCTCGAAAGCCATCGGCGAGATCGTGATGGAGACGCTCGCGCGGATCGACACCGTTGCCTATGTGCGTTTCGCCAGCGTCTACAAGAACTTCCAGGCCGCAGACGATTTCGACAAGTTCGTGAGCGAACTGCGCCCCACCGATCAGCCCGGCGAGTGATCGCGGCTGCCGTTTTGCCGTGACGCTCTCCCGGCAGGATCAGCACTTTCTGGATCTTGCGGTCAGGATTGGGGCGCGCGGGAACGGGGCCACGTGGCCCAACCCCTCGGTCGGGTGTGTGATCACGCGCGGCGGGCGCATCATCGCCCGGGCGGCAACGGCACGGGGCGGGCGCCCGCATGCGGAGGTTCAAGCCCTGGCGCAGGCCGGTGCGGAAGCCCGGGGGGCATGCGCCTATGTGTCCCTGGAGCCCTGTGCGCATGACGGAACGACGCCGTCCTGCGCCGGCGCGCTGGCCGATGCAGGCATCGCGCGGGTTGTCACCGCGCTCGTCGATCCGGATCCGCGAACGTCCGGCCGGGGCCATGCCCGGCTTCGGGCGGCGGGGGTCGATGTGGTGGCGCATGCCGCCGCGGCGGCCGCCCGGGTGGCCCATCGCGGGTTCCTGTCGCGCGTGGAGCGGGGCCGGCCCTGGCTCGTCCTGAAACTGGCCGTCTCCGCCGACGGGCGCATCGCCACCGCAACGGGGGAGAGCCGCTGGATCACTGGCCCCGCCGCCCGGCGCGAGGTGCATGCGATGCGCGCCCGGTCCGACATGGTGCTGGTGGCCGCCGGCACGGCCCGGGCCGACGATCCGGAACTGACGGTGCGCGGGATGGGCGAGGTTGCGCAGCCGGTGCGCGCCGTGGCGTCGCGCCATCTCGACCTGCCGGAGGACGGCCGGTTGGCGCGGTCCGCATCCGGGCCTGGGCCGCTGTGGCTCTGCCATGGGGCGGATGCGCCGTCCGACCGCCTGGAGCGTTGGCGCGCCCGTGGGGCCAGGACGCTGCCTGTCCCCATCGGCCCGGGGCGCCAGATCGACCCGGCCGGGCTGCTGGAGGAGCTGGCGGCGCAGGGCATCGGTGAGGTGCTCTGCGAAGGGGGCGGCGCCTTTGCGGCCTCCCTCCTCGCCGCCGGTCTGGTGGACGAACTGGTGGTTTTCACCGCCGGTCTCGCCCTCGGGGCGGAGGGGCAGCCGGGCCTTGGGGCCATGGGCATCGACCGTCTGGCGGATGCGCCACGCTTCGCCCTGTCCTGCCTGCGTGCGGTGGGGCCGGACGCGATGGCAATCTGGCATCCCGTGGCGGAGCGCCCGCCCGTCTAGCGCCAGAGCGCGGCGTGACTGGCCCATCGTCCCTGCGCCCGTGCCAGCAACCGGTTGAAGGGCCCCCGGCGCTGGGGCGTGCCCTCGGCCAGCCGTTCCACGATCACTTCCGGCGGACAGGCAAGCCCGCTCACCGGGTCGCGGTAGCGCGGATAGGCGATCAGCGCGGCCTCGGCGAGGGCGACCACGCTCACCGGGCCGATGCGGCGCCGGTCCGGCACCGGGGCCCGATCCGTCGTCAGGCCCCACCCGGCATAGAAGGGCGCGCCGAGACAGGTCACCGGGATCCCCCGCAGCAATGCCTCGAAGCCGAGCAACGAGGTGAGCGTCCACACCTCATCCGCGACGGACAGCGCGGCCGCCGCGTCGGTGCCGGACAGGACGGCATCGGCGAGGCCCGCAAGATCGGCGTCCGGGATGCGGCCGGGGCGCAGCCCGGCCTCCACATCGGGATGCGGCTTGTAGAGAAGGATCGCCTCGGGGTGCTGCGCGCGCGTGGCCGCCAGCAGGGCGAGGTTGGTGCGGGCGCCGCCCGTGCAGCCGAGCCGGATCGACGCGTCGTCTTCCACCTGTCCGGGCACAAGGATGCGATGCCCCTCCGGCAGCGCCGCAAGCTCCGCGGTCCCGACATTGTACTTGGTCACCCCGCTCGCGATCAGCCGCGCGACGAGGCGCTCGGCCCGCCGAAGCCGCTCCGGCGGCTGGGCGGCGGCGTCGAAGACGCAGCGCTCCAGGCGGCTTTCGCGCCGCGGGTCGTAGTAGATCCCCAGATCGTCGACCGCCAGCGACAGGGGGGGCGTCAGCTCCGCGCCGAGGCCCTTGGAGCGCAGGAACCCGTCCTCCACGCTCAGAAGCGGCGTATCGGCGGGATCGGTGATCCGCCGAAGCTCGTCCGTCACAGTGCTGGCCCAGGCCAGAAGCGGCACACCCCGTGCCCCGGCCGCAGCCGCGGCGGCCTCGGGCGGATCGACGAAGACCACCGGCTCCTCGCGGCCAAAGAAGTCTTGCAGCGGCCCCCGCTTCCAGAGGCGCATGCCGGTCGCCACGTAGCCCCGGCGGTCCGCCCGGAAGGCCCGCGTGCGTGCCTCCAGATGATCCAGAACATCCTCGATCTCGCACAGACGGTCCCGGCAGGGGTCGTACCAGGTCGGCGCCAGGATCAGCGCCGCGGCGGCCAGTTGCGCCCGTGTAATCTGCCGCTCCCTGCGCGGAACGGGCGCATCGTCTTGGGTCAGTCCCCAGCCGCTGTAGAATGGCTGGCCGAAGACGCGCGGGCGGTGCCCGGCCAGGATCGCTTCGAACCCCAACTGCGACGACACCGTATAGACGGCGATCGCGCCATCGGTCAGCGCCCAGGGAGACGCATATGCTGCAAAAAGCTCCGTCCCGTCCCCGGTATGCTCCGGCCCGAAATAGCCCGGGCGATGCCCTGCGAGGGTTTCGGGGTGCGTCTTGATGTAGATCCGGGCCCCCGGATGTTCGATTCGTGCAACCGCGAGCATCTCGCGAAAGCGATCCGGGCCCGCACCCGACGCCCGAACGGACGCGTCATCGCGCGTCTGATCGACGACCAGCACGTAGCCCGGGTCCGGCACCGGCAGGTCCGGATCGTGGGAGTTGTACTTAGAAAGATGCGCCTCCCGCATGCGGACGATGGCGTCCCGGGCCCGGTCCAACAGGGCGGTATCGTCGAGCGGGTGGGTCGCAAGAAGATGCTCCAGCTCGGAGGGGCGCGCGGGATCGAAATGCACGCCGCGCCGGTCGATCAGCAGCCCCAGGGGCGGCGCGCCGTCCCGCCCCGTTCGGATCGAGCGCAGGAACGCGTCTTCGATCCGCACGAGCGAGGCGCCGCTCCGCACGGCCACAGCCTCACCCCGGGCCGCGCGCGGCGACGCGCCCCAGACCCCGACATGGTCGTGCGGCCGCGGCCAGCCGGTGGTGACGCGCCATCCGGCGAGGGTCAGGATGCGGCGCAGCCGCCGTGACAGAAACCCGCCGCTGTAAACGAAAAGACGCCCGGGAAGGTCCCGGGCGTCCTGCGCTCCTTCGTGCGGCCTGCGCGTCAATTATTCGCCAGGGACTGCAGATTGTTGACCGGTGTGAGCGTGCCCGTGATGGCGTTCAGAACCTTGGTGAACTGCGCATACGGGGCTTCCGTGACATAGAGCAGATCGTCGTCGCGGATCGCGAAGTCGCGCGCCTCGAACATGCCGTTGGGTTCGGTCAGGTTCAGCACATAGACGAAACGCTGCGCGCCTTGCAGATCGCTGCGCCCCATAAGCTGGTTCGCGATCTCCTGCGGCTCCGTGCGGAACACGAACACGCCCGTCGGATCGGCAAAGTTGGTGTTCAGGCCGCCGACCTGCGCGATGGCCTCGATGGCCGACAGGTTCTGGCTCTCGAAGGGCACCCGGTTCTGCGTGCCGGTGGCGCCGAGCACGGAAAAGGCGCGCGAGTCTTCCTCGACGAGCACCCGGTCGCCGCCGCGCAGGGCAATGTCGAGCCGCGGATCGGTATAGAGATCTTCGAACCATACCTTGGCGCTATGGTCGCCGCGCAGCACCGTGATCTGGGCGATCTCCTGCGTCGCGGTCAGCCCGCCCGCCTGCGCAAGCATCGCCGACAGCGTGCGGGTGGAGCGGTCGATCGGGTAGACGCCCTGCGCCCCGACATCGCCCACAACCGAAACGGTCGCCCCGTCCCCGGCCAACCGCCGGACGATGACCTGAGGGTCCGGCGTCTGCTCGTCGAGCCGCTGGGTGATAATCTCGCGCACGCGGTCGGGGGTGTTGCCGGCCGCCCGGATCCGACCGGCATAGGGCACGAAGATGAACCCCGACCCATCCACCTGCACCTGTTCCAGATCGGACTGAGAGAGGCCCTGATTGGACAGGAGCCCGTCATCGACGTTTTCCCATACGGTCAGACCTAGCGTGTCTCCGGGGCGGATCGTGTCGGACCCCAGAAGCCCCGCGTTCACGAACGCGTCCGTGAAGCCCAGAACGGGCGTTACGGAGGTGATGCGGGTGACGCGCGGTGACACTTCCATCACGAAGGCGTCGCCCTCCCGCTGGAGCGATCCGGCGAAGATCTCGCTCTTGTTCGGCCCGGACCGGGGCAGCCCGCAGGCCGCCACCGCCGTCAGAACGGCGCACAAAACTAGGCCCCGCGCGACGGGCTTGAATTTCGGTATCACTGCTCGGGCTCCTTAACGGATTTCTGCCTCAAGTTTTGGCCATAACGTACAGCAGCGGCGGGGAAATGGTAGCACAACCGTTGTGTGCCGCAGCGCCTGTTGCCATTCCGCCGCGCCGTCCGCGAAAACGAACCGGGCGCGCTTGCCGGGGCAGGCGGCTGTCCGCCGAAGCGCCCGGGCTGGATGGGGCACAGGCGCGTTCGCCCGGGCACGATTCGGGCGACGTCAGTTTGCGGCGCGCAGGTATCGGCGCGGGGCCGTCTTGCCGGCGGCGAGTGCGTCGTAGGGATCGTCCGGGGCGAGCATCATGTCGGCCACCTGCCGCAGCAATTGCCGCCGGCCCTGGCCGGAGTAGAACCCGCCGGCGATCTGGCTGGTCTCCAGCAGATACGAGCGGTAATCGCGGTACGCGCGGCTGTCGGGGCGCATGGGTTGGGCGAAGAACTCCGCCATCGGTTGCGGCGACACGAACTCCGGCTTGGCATAGACGGCCCGTCCGAAGGCTTTGACGGGCAAGCCGCGCCAAAGCGCCTGCTGCGCCGCGGTGGAGTTGACCGTCACCGCCGAGCGCGCCTGATCCAGCAGAGCGGCCAGCTTGCCGCCCCTGACGTAGTGCACGCGTTCCGAAACACCGGCAGCGCGCGCGAGGCGCGCGATGTCGGCACGGATCGGGGTGCGGCCATCCTCCAGCGGGTGCGCCTTGAACACCAGATGATGATGGCGCGGGGCGCCGCCCGCAAAGCCGTCGATCACGACGGACAGGAAGCGTTCCATCGAGGGAAACGGCCCGTGGGCGGTGAAACTCGCGTCGTGGGCCAGTTGCAGAAGGCACAGGTGATAGGGAAATCCGCCGCGCCGGATGCGGTGCGTGGCGAGCGCCCGGTCCACCGCATGGACCGGCATCAGCAGGAGCCGGCGGAGGTAGAGCAGAAACTCCTGCGCCACGGTGTGGTCCCGATGCGGGCGGACGGCACGATAGCGGCCGTTTCGGAACAGCACGAACCAGTGGTAGAGGGCACCGTAGAAGACGTGATGCCGCATGTCGCCCCAATGGGCCGGTGCGCCCGGCAGATCGAGGTCGGAATGCTCAAGGGCGCGGCGCATCTCTTTCACGCTGAGCGTCATCAGGCGGGAGTGGCCGTTGGCACCGCCCCGCTCGTAGGTCACCCACCAGGGCCTCAGATAGCCCTCCTCGAAGACATGCACCGTGATCCCCCGGTCCCGGGCGGCGGCAACGGCGGCAGCGTGCACGGGTCGGGTATCGCCATAGAGAACCAGATCGGTGACGCCCTTGTCCTCCATCAGGGCGGCGCAGGTATCGGGCCAGGCGTCGACGGTGCGGGCGTAGGGCAGATAGCTTGGCCGGTGGAACCAGAACGCATCGTCGCCGGTGTTGAAGCCGACGCGCCACGTCGTGCAGCCCGCCAGGCGCAGCATCCGACCCAGCGCATGGAAGAACGGCCCGTGCGGGCCCTGCAGAAAGAGAAAGGTTCGGTCTTTCGGATCCACGCCGGTCACCGTGACACGCAATTGGTTAACGCCGTGTTACACCGGTGGCGCGAAATTGCGGCGCGGGCAAGGCCCCTCGTGCAGGTTTCCCGGGGCCGGGGTGATTGCGCGCACATGCCCTGACGGAGCGGCGCTTGTTCCCGGCCGCAAGGGGCGTTACCTGCGCATGAGCCAGAGAGGGAGTTCCCTATGTTCACCGGGATCGTGACCGATATGGGCCATGTGCGGGCGATCGAGCGCCGGGGCGATCTGCGCGCCCGTATCGGCACCGCCTATGACGCGGGCGGGATTGCCCTAGGGGCATCGATTGCCTGCGACGGGGTGTGCCTGACCGTGGTCGATCGCGGGACCGACGACACCGGCGCGTGGTTCGATGTGGATGTCTCCGCCGAGACGGTCTCGAAGACCAATCTTGGAGATTGGGAGGTCGGGCGCCGGGTCAACCTGGAACGCGCGCTGCGGGTGGGCGACGAGTTGGGCGGGCATATCGTTTCGGGCCATGTCGACGGGTTGGCCGAGGTGGTTTCGGTTGCGGAGGAGGGCGATTCCACCCGGGTTGTGCTGCGCGCGCCCGCCGCGCTTGCGCGCTTCATCGCCCCCAAGGGATCCGTGGCGCTCAACGGCACCTCGCTGACGGTGAACGAGGTGTCCGGATCGGAGTTCGGGATCAACTTCATCCCGCACACCAAGGCGGTGACGACCTGGGGACGCGTCGCCCCCGGTGAGGCCGTGAACCTCGAGATCGACACCTTGGCGCGCTATGTCGCGCGTCTGGCCGAGGCAGAGGCGGACCCGGGCGTAAGCTAGGCCGCGGCGCGCCTCGGCTGAGCTGTGGCGGAGTGGGGGCGCTGCCCCCGGCGCCCGATGGGCGCCTCCCCCGGGATATTTCGGGCAAAGTGAAAGGGGGGGCGTGCAGCCGGGGTCAGAGCGCCTTGAGCCCGGCCGCGGCGGCGCGGGCGCCCTGCAGCATCCAGGCATGTTCCGAGGCGGCGAAGAACATGCGCACGCCGGCGGCGTGGCGCGGGAGTGCGGCGTCGGCATCCGGCACCCAGGTTGCAAAGGTCTTGCCGTGCGCTGTGCAGGCGGCGCCGACGGTCTGGTAGGCTTGGGCGAGTTCCGGGCTCGACTGGTCCGACTTGCCCAGGGCGACCGAAAGATCGGCCGGCCCGAGCATGAGGGCGTCGATCCCCTCTGTCGCGGCGATCGCATCGGCCGCCTCCACCGCTTCGGGCTCCTCGATCATCGCGACGACGACGGTTTCCTCGGCGGAGCGGGCCAGCAGTTCGGGCATGCGGGCGGTTGCGAAGCCGGCCCAGCGGGTGGAGCCGGCAAAGCCCCGGCCGCCATGCCCGAACCGGGCGGCGCGCGCGATCTCGCCCGCCGTGTCCGCGTTCGTGACATGGGGCACGACGATGCCCGTCGCGCCGGCGTCGAGGGCGGCCTGGATGTGCTCCGGCCGGCCCCAGGGCACGCGCACGAGCGTGGCGAGGCCGAGCGCGCGTGCCACGGCGAGGCAGGCATCGGTGCGCGCCCGGTCGAAGGCGGCATGTTCCGCGTCGAGGCAGAGGAAATCGAGGCCCGAGAGCGACAGCACCTCGATGAGGTCGTGGGCCGGGGTCTTGAGAAATGTGCCGGCCAAGAGATCGCCGGCGTGCATACGCGCGCGCAAGGAAGCGGACATTGTCGGGCTCCATCCATTTTTCCCGGCGGCATACACCGCCGGGTCCGGCGGGGCCAGAGCGCGGCGCCTGCAGGGGGCGACCGTGACGCGGGACGTCGCCGTGCTAAGATGCCGGCCATGCCGCGCGATCCCGTCCTCCGCTTCACCGACCGGGGCATCTACTGCCCGGCCGGGGACTTCTACATCGATCCGTGGCGGCCGGTCACGCGCGCACTGATCACCCACGGCCATGCCGATCACGCCCGCTGGGGCCATGACGCCTACCTCACCACCGAGGCGGCGGCCCCGGTCATGCGGCATCGGCTGGGCGACATCTGCGTGGAGACCGTGCGCTACGGCGAGACCCGGCAGATCGGCGACGCGCGGGTCAGCCTGCATCCGGCCGGCCATGTGCCCGGCTCCGCGCAGATCCGGGTGGAGGTCGCGGGCGAGATCTGGGTCGCCTCGGGCGACTACAAGGTGGATGCAGACGGCCTGTCGGAGCCCTTCGAGCCGGTGCGCTGCCATGCCTTCATCTCTGAATGCACGTTCGGCCTGCCAGTGTTCAAATGGGCGCCGCAGGCGGAGATCGTCTCGAGCATCAACGCCTGGTGGCAGGCGAACCGGGTGGCGGGACGGACGAGTGTGATCGGGGCCTATGCGCTGGGCAAGGCGCAGCGTGTGCTGACGTCGGTCGATCCCTCCATCGGGCCGATCCTGACCCATGGCGCTGTCGAGGCGACGAACGGTGTATTGCGCGCACAGGGGATCGACTTGCCGGACACCGTTCAGGTGACGGCGGATGTGACGGCCAAAACGCATCCCGGGGCGCTGGTGATCGCGCCACCCTCCGCCCTCGGTACGCCGTGGATGCGGCGCTTCGGACCGGTGTCGACCGCGTTTGCGTCGGGTTGGATGCGGCTGCGCGGGGTACGTCGGCGCCGGGCCGCGGATCGGGGGTTCGTGATGTCCGATCATGCCGACTGGCCCGGGCTGAACGCCGCTATCGCCGAGACGGGGGCGGACAGGATCTTCGTGACGCATGGCTACACCGCACCGTTCCGGGCGTGGCTGGAGACCCAGGGGTACGATGCTGCAATCGTCGAGACGGATTACGAGGGCGAGAGCCTCGACCAGCGGGACGAGGGCGAGGCCGCCATCGACGGCGGACAGACGGAAGACGGACCCGCGGTGGAGCCCTGATGGGCCCGATCTATCGCGGTGCCGGGCCGCGACCTAGGCCCGCGGCGCGAGCGGGACCGGCGAGTCGTAGGTAGGGGTTGCGACCGGTCGTGCGCCCTAACAGCACAACGCAAACGATGCGCGCAGGTGATCGGCGGCGGCGAGAACGGGCGCGGAGGGATCGTCTGCGACATCGAGGATGATGGCATATCCGGGCAGCGGCGGCAGCCCGATCTCGGCCGGAACTTCGGAGATCTCGCTGTCGAGGATGCGCTGCGGCATCGGGGCGACCGCCAGATCCGCCTTCAGCGCCGCCCGCTGCGCGGCCATGTGGCCGGACTGAAAGGTAATCTGCCAGGGTGTGCCGATCCGGTCGAGCGCTTGTGTCGCTGCCTTGCGCCAGGCGCAGGTTTCGTCCCAGGCCGAGAGGGGCATCGGCGTGCGTGTGGCCGCGCAGCCCCCGGCCGCGCCTGCCCAGACCAGCCGCTCCTGCAACAGCACCTCGCGCCCGGCAAGCGACCGCTCGTTGTCCTGCGTGTTGGCGAGGGTCAGGTCGAGCTGTCCGGCGGCGAGCATCTCCAGCATCCGGGCGGAGTTCTCGACGGTCACCACCACGCCGATGCCGGGATGGGTCTCGGCGAATCGGCGCAGCATGCGCGGCAGGTAGCGTTCGGCGATATCGTCGGGCGCGCCGAGGCGGACGTTTCCGTGGAGATCGGGCGTGACGAACCGGGCCATGGCGTCGCGGTTGAGGGCGAGGACGCGTCGGGCATGGGTCAGCAGGAACGCCCCATCATCCGTCAGGGTGACGGACCGGCTGTCGCGCTCGAAGAGCGGGCGCCCGACGACGTCTTCCATTCTTTTGACCTGCATCGAGATCGCCGAGGGTGTGCGGTGCACGATCTCGGCCGCGGCAGAGAAGGAGCCCCCCTCCGCGATGGCATCGAGCGTGCGCAGCAGATCGAGATCGAGGAACGGCGGCGAGGTCTGGGCTTGTGTGTGCATGGGGCGGCGGTGTTCACTATTTCTGATAGCTGGGATGAAATCTATTCGTTTGCCTGAAAGCTGTCCATCCCCCACGTTGCCGCCATGCAAACGCCGCGCCAACCGGCCCGGCCCCTGATGGAGGATAGGACATGATTGCATCAGATCTTCGCTCGCGCGCGCCTTCGTTTTTCCGCTTCCCTCGGCCGGAGCCCGGCATTTGGGGCAAGTGGCTGCGCCGCCGGGCCATGAAGCGGCTGCTCGATCTCGACGATCACATGCTGGACGATATCGGCGTCACGCGCGAGGAGGTGGAGACGGCGGCGGCAATGCCGCTGTCGGTCAATGCGGCGGTGGAACTGCATCGCACCGCGCTGGAGCGGCGCCGCGCCGGCCGGTGATCCGCCGCTAAGGGCGCGTCGCCAGGGCGGCCTGTGGTGCTATAGTCCGGTCCATGACCGATGCGCCTGCGCCTCCTTTGCCCGACCCGGCCAATCTGACCGACCCGCCCGCCCTGGCCGAGACTGCGGTGGCGGGCGGATTTGCGCGCTTTGCCGCGCTTTTCACGGCGCTGGACCAGACCACCAAGACGAACGAGAAGGTTCGCGCACTCGCCGACTATTTCCGCGATGCACCCGAAGCGGACCGTGTCTGGTGCATCGCGTTGTTGGCCGGACGTCGGCCGAAACGGATGCTGACCACGACGCTTCTGCGGGATTGGGCCGCAGAACGGGCGGGCATTCCGCTTTGGCTGTTCGAGGAAAGCTACGCCGTGGTCGGGGATCTGGCCGAGACCATTGCGCTGGTTCTGCCGGAGGGTGCGGGCGGCTCCGGGAGCACCCTCGCGGATTGGATCGCGCAATTGCAGACCCTGCCCGCGCGGGACGAGGCGGCGCGCAAGGCGCTGGTGCTGGAGGCGTGGGACGGGCTCGGCCCGGTGGAACGGCTCGTCTTCAACAAGCTGCTGACCGGGGTATTCCGGATGGGGGTGTCCACCAAGCTGATGACGCGCGCGCTGAGCCGGGCCACCGGGATCGCGGAGCCCGACCTGGCGCATCGCCTGATGGGCGCCTGGGATCCGGGACGGTCGAGCTGGGAGGGCCTCGTGCTGCGGCCGGATCCGGGCGAGGCGCTGTCGCGGCCCTATCCGTTCTACCTGGCCCATCAGCTCGACGACGCGCCCGAGACCTTGGGCGAGCCGGAAGAGTGGGCGGCGGAGTGGAAATGGGACGGCATCCGCGGGCAGCTGATCCTGCGCGAGCGCTGTCACTATCTGTGGTCCCGCGGCGAGGACCTGATGACGGCGCGGTTTCCCGAGTTCGCCGCGGCGCTCGATTATCTACCGGATGGCACGGTGCTCGACGGGGAGGTGCTGGCCTGGGATCACGCCGCGGAGGCCCCGCAGAGCTTCAATGCGCTGCAATCCCGGATCGGGCGCAAGACAGTGCCGAAGAAGCTGCTCGCCAAAGCCCCCGCCGTTCTGCGCGCCTACGATCTACTCGAATGGGGCGGCGCGGATCTGCGCGCGGTGCCCTATGCCGAGCGCCGGGCCCAGCTCGAAGCGGCTCTGGCAGGCCTTCCGCCTGTGGCGCCGCTCCGTCTATCGCCGCGCCTCCCGTTCGCCACGTGGGACGGTCTCGCCGACATTCGCGCCGGCGCCCGCGGCAACCGGGCCGAGGGGCTGATGCTCAAGCGGCTTGCCTCGCCCTATCTGTCGGGGCGCAAGAAGGGCGACTGGTGGAAGTGGAAGGTCGACCCGCTGTCGATCGACGCGGTGATGATCTATGCGCAGGCCGGCCATGGCAGGCGCGCGAACCTCTACACCGATTTCACCTTCGCCGTGTGGGACGGGCCGCCGGGCGAGGGCCCGCTTGTCCCGTTCACCAAGGCCTATTCGGGCCTGACCGATGCCGAGTTTCGCCGGATCACCGCCTGGGTGCGCAAGAACACGCTGGAGCGGTTCGGCCCGGTGCGTTCGGTCCGCCCCGAGCACGTGTTCGAGATCCATTTCGAAGGGATTCAACGCAGCACGCGGCACAAGTCCGGCGTCGCCCTGCGGTTCCCGCGCATGGCGCGCTGGCGCGAGGACAAGCCGGTGACAGAGGCCAACACGCTGGAGGATCTGCAGGCGCTGCTGGCGGCGTATGGCTAGCGTGCAAGGCTGGCCAAGGCTTGGGAGCGGCGCTGGGGTGCTGGCGGTTGGCGTCGGGCGTGAAGACCGGGCGTTGGCGCGGAAACGGGGCGGGAGGCGGCGGCGGAAGCGGGCAGAGCCGCCGACGCGCCTCAGAGGTGGGTCGTGTCCGGCCGGAGGTGGACGATCCCCCTGCGCGTCACAGCGCTTTGTGCGTGCAGAGCCGTGTCCAATCCGGCCCCGGGCTGCCATGCAGCGCGCGCCTTGCGGCTCTAGCGGCAGTGGCGGGCGACCTCGCGATCGCGCAGGCCGGTTTCCACCAGCTGGCAGCGGTCGCGCGCCTCGTAATAGTAGCCGCGCGCATACCACATGACGGCCTCGTCCTGGTCGCCATCGGAGACGAGCCAGGCGCCGCGCAGGTACTTCACCGCGTAGCGCAGGTTGGTTTCGGCATCCAGAAGGTCGGGCGGCTGGCCCTGGAACCCCATGCCCTGCGCGGTCTGGGGCAAGATCTGCATCAACCCCCAATAGGGCCCGTTGCGGGCATGGGGGCGGTAATCGCTTTCGCGCTGAATGACCTGATGCACCAGCGGGCGCGGCACCTTGTAAAGATCGGCATAGGTATTGATGAGAACGCGCAACTCCTCGGTTTCGCCGGGATAAAGCGGTGTGGCGCGGGTCACCGGCTCGGGCGATTGCACGCAGGCAGCTGTGGCGAGCAGTGCGGCGGCGGCAAGGGGATACGGGCGCATGTCGGCCTCTCTCAGGGGTGCATTCGGTGGCGGCATTGGCCCTCGGCGCAGGGGGCCTGGCAAGAGCCCGGCAAGGCGCCGTGGCCGCTCCGGCGGAATTCTGCCACCCGGTCAAGGCCGGCATCCCGCAACAATCCTGGGCGGGCCGGGTTGAACCTGTGCCGGTCCACGCCCTAGATCACCATCAGACCGTCTCAGGAGATCCCGTATGCTGCCTCGCCGTCCCTTCGCCCCCATCCGTCCCGTCCGCGATGCCGCCACAGAGACCGGCGCCGGTAACTTGGGCGACCTGCCGGACTGGGATCTGACGCATCTTTATGCCGCGCAGGACGCGCCGGAACTCGAGCGCGACCTGGAGTGGCTGGGAACCGCGTGCAAGGACTTCGCCGCCGACTACGAAGGCAAGCTGGCCGGCCTCGATGCGGCCGCGCTGCTCGATTGCGTGCTGCGCTACGAGGCGATCGACCGGATTGCCGGGCGTGTCATGTCCTACGCGGACCTGCTCTACTACCAGAACACCACCGATGGCGGCCGTGCCAAGTTCATGAGCGATATCCATCAGAAGGTGACGGACGATACGACCCCGCTGGTGTTCTTCACGCTGGAGATCAACCGGCTGGAGGATGCCCATCTTGGCGCCCTGTTCGATGCCAATGCCGACTTGGCGCGCTACCGGCCCGTGTTCGATCGCCTGCGGGCGATGAAGCCCTACCAGCTGTCCGACGAGATGGAGAAGTTCCTCCACGATCAGAGCGTTGTCGGAGCGGCGGCCTGGAACCGGCTGTTCGACGAAACCGTCGCGGCGCTGGAATTCGACGTGGCGGGAGAGCGCCACGGCCTGGAAGCGGCGACCAACTTCCTTCTCGATAAGGACCGGGCAAAGCGTGAAGAGGCGGCGCGCGCGCTGTCGCGTGTGTTTCAGGAGAACGCCAAGCTCTTTGCCCGGGTTCACAACACGCTCGCCAAGGAAAAGGAGATCGAGGATCGCTGGCGCGGCCTGCCGAGCCCCCAGGCCGCGCGCCATTTGTCGAACCATGTCGAGCCCGAGGTGGTGCAGGCCCTGCGGGACGCCGTCGTGGCCGCCTATCCGCGGCTGTCGCACCGGTATTACGAGCTGAAGCGCAAGTGGATGGGGCTCGACACGCTGCAGGTCTGGGATCGCAACGCGCCCTTGCCCATGGAGGACGACCGGACGGTCAATTGGGACGAAGCGCGCGACACGGTGATGACCGCCTATGCGGAGTTCGATCCGCGCATGGCCGATCTGGCCAAGCCGTTCTTCACTGACGGATGGATCGACGCGGGCGTGAAGCCGGGCAAGGCGCCGGGTGCCTTCGCGCATCCCACGGTGGTCGATGTGCATCCCTACGTGATGCTGAACTATCTGGGCAAGCCGCGCGACGTGATGACGCTGGCGCATGAGCTGGGGCACGGCGTGCACCAGCGCCTCGCGGCCGGGCAAGGGGCGCTGCTGTCGTCCACGCCGTTGACGCTGGCGGAAACGGCCTCCGTCTTTGGTGAGATGCTCACGTTCCGCAAGATGCTGGCGGCCGCGAAGGACGAGGCTGCGCGCAAGGTGATGCTCGCCGGCAAGGTCGAGGACATGATCAACACCGTCGTGCGGCAGATCGCGTTCTACGACTTCGAGTGCAAGTTGCACGACGCCCGCCGGGGCGGCGAACTGACGGTGGAGGATATCAACGCGATCTGGATGTCGGTCCAGGGGGAAAGCCTCGGGCCCGCCTTCACCTTCATGGACGGCTACGAGGTGTTCTGGTCCTACATCCCGCATTTCGTGCATTCGCCCTTCTACGTCTACGCCTATGCCTTCGGGGACGGGTTGGTGAACGCGCTCTATGCCGTCTACGAAGAGGGGGATGCGGGCTTTCAGGAGAAGTATTTCGAGATGCTGAGCGCGGGCGGCTCCAAGCACCACAAGGAGCTTCTTGCCCCGTTCGGCCTCGATGCCTCGGACCCGGCGTTCTGGGAGAAGGGGTTGTCGATGATCTCCGGCTTCATCGACGAGTTGGAGGCGATGGGCGACTAAACCGGCGCCCAGCGCCGTTGGCGGTGGCGCGTTGTTGCGCGCCGGGCCGCGGCGCAGGCGGCCCGCGCCGGTGGTGTCGCGCTTCGTGCCATTCGGCGCACCGAATTCACCTTCCGTCTATGGCGCCCGCACTATGCGCGGGCGAGCAGGCGAATTCGTCGCCCCGCCGTCACCTTTTGGTTGTATCCTGCCCCTGCGTATCCCAGCGGGAGGAGACAATGGCATTCGAGTTGGCGGGTGTGATCGAGAAGGTCACGGATGGAGACACGCTTCGGATCGAAGCCGCGGACCAGCTGTGGAAGGTTCGTGTGCTGGGCCTCGACACCGAAGAGAGCAACCCCAATCCGCACAAGCCCGTGACGAAATGGGGCAAGGCGGCGAGCGCGTTCGCCGCCCATCTCCTGCCCGTGGGCACGCCGGTCACCATCGTCTTTCCCGGCGACGATCCGGCGCTCGACGACGCGGGCGCCCGAAACGTGGCCTATCTCGACAATTTCGAACGCCCGCTCGGATTCGTGCGCCTCGACACGCCCGTCGATGGCATCAGCGACTACTCCGAACTGATGATCCGGAAGGGATACTCCCCTTACTTCGTGAAATACGGCCGCGCGGTCTTTCCCAGGGTCGATCAGCGCCTTGCTGCGGCCGAGCGCGCTGCGCAGATCGACCATATCGGCGTGTGGAACCAGTTCGACGCGAACGATGTGATGGCGCCGGAGGCCGCGCCGCGGAACTATGCCCGCCTCATGGTGTGGTGGGAGTTGCGCGCCCGCATCATCGACGGGTTCCGTCTCGCGCGTCAGAGCGATCCAGACGCGACGCTCTACAATACCCGCGTCCATTATCAGACGCTGCACGAGAAGGCGGAGGCGCAGGAGAGTGTCACGGTCTTCATGGAGCTGAAGGAGGGGGAAACGGTGGGCGAACGGCACCATGTCATCCGCTCGGGCTCGCTGGCGCAGCCCTTCAAGCTTTTCCTGCCCGAGGAGGATCGCCCAGAGATCGTGGAGATCAAGAACCTGCTCCGCAGCCGCTATGTGGCCGAAGGGGAGGACTTTCCCCGTCGCAACTACGCCTACATCACCGGGCCGCTCAAACTGTTCCGCGACGAGCCGGAGATGGTGGTCGAAAGCGTGGGCCAGATCTCGGACGCGCCGCCCGAAGCAGCGTGACCGGCCAATTGGCGGCTTGCATGGCGGATGTGCCCCTCATCGGAGCCCGGATTGCGCCCCGCCCCGGGCGACGCGCGCGCGCCTTAGTCGAGTTCCGTCCACGGCCAGGGCTTCACCTCCGACGCGCCGGTCTGGTAGCGCGCGGCCTTGGCGATCCAGACGCCGAGATCCGTGCCGAAATCCGCCAGCCGTTCGTTGGGCTTTTTGTTGTTGAGCAGCATGATGATGAGCTGAATGACCGTCGCCGCGGTCAGAATCGTGCTGGCCACCGACAGCATCACCCAGATGATGACCATGTAAACGATCCGCGACACGATGTTCTCGGAGGTGTCCGGCTCCGGCTGCGGGCCGTGGATCCGGCCATCAAGCTTGTCGTCGTCCATCGTGCTCTCCCCGGGGCGTGTGTCGCTGGCCCGCCTGCGCTGGGCGTAACCTATCATGGACGGGGGGGCGGATCGCAAGCGCGGGCTGGCCCACGCCGCCCTCCGGGGCTTAGGATCTGCGAAACACGAGAAGGGGCTGTAACATGCGCTGGATTGGCCGAGGCATCCTGGGGCTCTTAGGGCTCTGTCTGGTTGGAGTTTTGGGCGTGCTCCTCTTCGGGCCCGCCTATGTCGAGCGGCAGCGCAACCCGATCAGCGCGGGCGGGCCTTGGCCGGTGAGCGCCGAGGCGCAGGCGCTGCACGAGACGCTGCTGGTTGGCGATTGGCATGCCGATACGCTGCTTTGGAACCGCTCGCTTCTGGACAGGGGGCGGCGCGGCCATGTCGACCTGCCGCGCCTGCAGGAGGGGAACGTGGCGATGCAGGTGTTCACGGCCGTCACGAAATCGCCCGCGGGCCAGAACTATGAGGAGAATTCCGCCGATACGTTCGACAACATCACGCCGCTGGCCATGGGCCAGCTCTGGCCGGTGCGCACCTGGGGCAGCCTGCTCGAACGGGCGCTCTATCAGGCGGAGCGGCTGCGTGGCTATGCCGCCGAGAGCCAGGGCGGGCTGACGCTGGTCACGGATCGCGCGACCCTGGAAGACGGCCTGGCGCGGCGCGGTGCGGGGGAGCCGGTCGTGCTTGCGCTCCTCGGGATCGAGGGGGCGCATGCGCTGGACGGCAGCCTGCAGAATCTCACCTTGCTCGAGGAAGCCGGCTACCGGCTTGTCGGGCTGACGCATTTCTTCGACAACGCGGTCGCGGGCTCCCTCCACGGAACGGGAACGCAAGGCCTGTCGGACCTCGGGCGCGCCCTCGTGACCGAGATCGAGGCGCGGGGAATGGTGCTCGATCTGGCGCATGCCTCGCCCGCCACCGCGCGCGAGGTTGTCGCGCAGTCGGACATGCCGCTCGTCGTCAGCCATACCGGCATCCACTCCCATTGCCAGACGCCCCGGAACTTTGCCGACGACCTCATGAAGGACATCGTGGCCAACGGGGCTGCGCAGGGCGGTGGTGTCGTGGGCATCGGGTTTTGGGCCGACGTGACATGCGATGACAGCCCTGCCGGTGTCGCCGCCGCGATAGTCGCCGCGATCGAGCTGTTGGGCGAGGATCACGTGTCCCTCGGATCGGATTACGACGGCGCCGTGGCCGTCAGCTTCGACGCCTCCGAGCTGGCCGCGCTGACGCAAGCTCTGATGGATGCCGGCCTGACCGAGGCCCAGATCCGCAAGGTCGCCGGAGAGAACATGCTGCGCGTCTTGCGCGCCCGCCTGAGCCCATAGCGCACACGAGCGGGCGGTGCCTCTCTTCCGGGCAACCCGCATGGCGATTGTGCAGCTGGGTTCCCTTGCAGACGCTGGCATGCTGCACCGCAGCATTTTCTGAGCCCCATGCTGGGCATCCAGGATAGGACTGCGCCGTCAATGACGCGGGGAGGACGTCCGCTTGCGCCCTTGCTTGAAAGGAGCTCCCCATGTGCCTCTCTGCCCACGCGCTGGCCGTGTTTCTTAACCTCCTGGCTTTCGAGACCATTCACGCGGCGCCCGACCGCATCATCGTGCGGGCCGCCGTGCGCGACGCGCATTGGGTGCCCGTGGCGGATCGCTGGTGCACCATGGCTCCGCAGATCGACAGGATGGCCCGCTTCAC
>JBCDGG010000090.1:0-22043 GCA_038757905.1 Pseudomonadota bacterium
ACTGCAGGATCTGGTTCCCCGCCTGATCCAGAACGGTGGCGTTCATGGTCGGCACGGGTCGCGTCGAGGTGCTGGTGTTGGAGAGCGTGCCGCTCAGCACCAAGGTCGGGTCGCCGTCTTCGCTTTCTTCGCGAACCACCAGGTTCGTCACCGTCAGGCCGTCGGCGCGGGCCGGCGTCACTTCGATCCCCAGCCAGGCATAGAAGCGCGAGACCTCCGGAATGGCGGCAACCACGTCCTGGCGGTAGTACCAGCCGCCGGCCACCACGGCGCCGATGACGGCCAGCAGCAAGACCCAACCCAGGATCAGAGGCGCCGAACCGCCGGACTTCGGGCCGTCCAGGGGCCGCCGCTCTTCCTGGTCGGAAGACCGTGCGTAGGCCGAGGCGCGCACATCGGCCAGACGTGCGCGATGCAGGGCCTCGCTCTCGCGGATCTGGGCTGCCAGCAGATCCGTGTCGACGGGCGCTTCTGCGCCCTCGGCCAGGCCTGGCGAAGGCTCCGCGACGGCAGCGGCCGGTAGCGGATCGGGTGGCTTCTCAGCCGCCGCATCGGAGGGTTGCGCCATCGCCTCCGGCATCTGATGCCAGCTGTGTTTGCAGCGCCCGCAACGCAATCGCCTGCCCGCCTCGCCTAAGGCTCCGTCCTGTCGCCGCTCCGGCGAATCCGCGTTTCTCCTCTGGCCCCTGCGCCAAACCCCCCACATTCACGGTCGACACGCTGTCCGGCGCCGCTTTGGGCCGATCCCATCGCGCGGCCGTGGGCAAGGCCAAGCTGAAGGCCGCCATCGAACGCACACGCGCGATCCTCGGCGTGCCGGCCGATTACCGGATCGGCATCGTGCCCGCCTCCGACACCGGCGCCTACGAGATGGCGATGTGGACGATGCTGGGGCAACGCCCCGTCGAGATGGTGGCGTGGGAGAGTTTCGGCGCCGGTTGGGTGTCCGATGCCGTCAAGCAACTCAAACTCGACGCGACGGTGCACGAGGCGCCGTATGGTGAGATCGTCGACCTTGCGACGGTCAACTTCGATCACGACGTCTGCTTCACCTGGAACGGGACGACCTCCGGCGTGCGCGTCCCGACGGGCGATCTGATCCCCGCCACCCGCGAAGGGCTGACGCTGTGCGACGCGACCTCGGCCGCATTCGCCATGGATCTGCCCTGGGACAAGCTCGATGTCACAACCTTCTCCTGGCAGAAGGTGCTGGGAGGAGAGGCCGCGCATGGGATGCTCATCCTCAGCCCCCGCGCCGTGGCCCGGCTGGAAAGCTACACCCCGCCCTGGCCGCTGCCGAAGATCTTCCGGCTCACCAAGGGCGGCAAACTGATCGAGGGGATCTTCGAAGGTGCGACGATCAACACCCCCTCGATGCTTTGTGTTGAGGATTACCTCGCCGCGCTCGACTGGGCGGAAGCGGCCGGGGGCCTGCCTGGGCTGATCGCCCGGGCCGACGCGAATGCCGCGGTGGTCGATCGCTTCGTGGCCGCGCGAGACTGGCTGGACTACATCGCGACGGATCCCGCGACGCGTTCGACCACGTCTGTCTGCCTGGCCTTCACCGACCCGGCGATCCCCGACGCAGCCGCCTTCGCCAAAGCTGTCGCCAAGCGGCTTGAGGCGGAGGGCGCCGCCTTCGACATCGGCGGCTACCGCGATGCCCCGCCGGGGCTGCGGATCTGGTGCGGCTCGACGGTGGAGGTTTCCGATCTGGAGGCGCTGATGCCCTGGATCGAGTGGGCCTATCAGACAGAGCGCGCGGCCCTGACCGTCGACGCCTGACCACTGCCAGTTTGGGGCACACGCGCCCCCGCATCCCCATTTCCGGCCGATCCCCCGGCCTGCCAAAGGACCTTTTCCATGGCTCTCGACAGCAACTCCCCCCGCGTTCTCGTCTCCGACAAGCTTAGCGAAACCGCCGTCCAGATCTTTCGCGATCGCGGCATCGACGTCACGTTCGATCCCTCCATCGGCAAGGACAAGGAGCGCCTGCTCGCCGAAATCCCGAACTATGACGGCCTCGCCATCCGCTCCGCCACCAAGGTCACCGAGAAGCTGCTCGCCTCGGCGCCGCGGCTCAAGGTGGTGGGGCGCGCGGGCATCGGCGTCGACAATGTCGATATCCCGCATGCCTCGAAGCGCGGTGTGATCGTGATGAACACGCCCTTCGGCAACTCGATCACAACCGCCGAGCATGCCATTGCCATGATGCTCGCGGTGGCCCGGCAGATCCCGTCGGCCAACACCTCGACCCATGCCGGCAAGTGGGAGAAGTCCGCCTTCATGGGGGTCGAGCTGACGGGCAAGACCCTTGGCGTGATCGGCGCCGGCAACATCGGCGCCATCGTCTGCGACCGGGCGCAGGGCCTCAAGATGAAGGTGCTGGCCTACGATCCCTTCCTGTCGGAGGAACGCGCCGGAAAGATCGGGGTGACAAAGGTGGAGCTCGACGACCTGCTGCAGCGGGCCGACTTCATTACGCTCCACGTGCCTTTGACGGACAAGACCCGCGGCATCCTGTCGGCGGAGGCCATCACGCAGATGAAGCCGGGGGTGCGGATCATCAACTGCGCCCGGGGCGGCCTTGTCGACGAGGCCGCGCTCGCCCAAGCGCTGCAATCGGGCCATGTGGCGGGCGCCGCCTTCGACGTCTTCGCCGAGGAACCGGCGACCGAGAACCCGCTCTTCGGCCTGCCCAACGTGGTCGTCACCCCGCATCTCGGCGCCGCGACCACCGAGGCGCAGGAAAACGTCGCGCTGCAGGTCGCCCAGCAGATGTCCGACTATCTGCTGTCCGGCGCCGTCCAGAACGCGTTGAACATGCCGTCGGTCACGGCGGAGGAAGCCGCCGTGATGGGCCCATGGGTGAAGCTGGCCGAGCATCTGGGCTCGTTCATCGGCCAGATGACCGACGAACCGATCGAAGCGATCAACCTGCTCTATGACGGGGCCGCGTCCGAGATGAACCTCGACGCGCTTGGATGCGCCGCCATTGCGGGGGTCCTCCAGGCCACCAACCCGGAGGTCAACATGGTCTCCGCGCCTGTGATCGCCCAGGATCGGGGCATCAAGGTCAGCCGGACCACGCAGACGAAATCCGGTGTGTTCGACGCCTATGTCAAGATGACGGTCAAGACCGGGCAGCGGGAGCGGTCCATTGCGGGAACCGTCTTCTCCGACGGCAAGCCGCGGTTCATCCAGATCAAGGGCATCAACATCGACGCCGAGATCGGCACGCACATGGTCTATACGACGAACAAGGACGTGCCGGGCATCATCGGGGCGCTGGGGCAAACCATGGGCGAGAACGGTGTGAACATCGCGAACTTCACTCTGGGCCGGAACGAGCGCGGGCGCGACGCGATCGCGCTCCTCTACGTGGACGATCCGGTGCCCGAGACCATCATCGACAAGCTGCGCGACACGGGGATGTTCGGGCAGGTTCGGCCACTCGCCTTTAACATGTAGAACACGTTCTCAGCACACGCTTAGGCGTTTTTCCATCGCCGCATCTTCGGGCATCCCCGCGCAGTCTGACCCGTTTTCGGTCATGTCGGGCGGAGGGAGGGCCCAAGATGCGGCTTTGGCCCCAAATTAGCACTCTGATAACCCCGATATGGTCTTCCGTGGTCATCCCATGCCGAGGGTTGGCTATGACACGCGCTCCCAGGATCGACGATATCGCCGGCAGAGATAGGCCGACCGCGGCGCAGCAAGCGGCCGACAGCCCGCTGTTGCAGGCCCTGGTGGCTCGCTACCTGCGTCCGCCGTCCTCGTCGGGCGACGAGGCCCCCGCGCCGCGTCTGCCGCGCCCGGCCGCCCTGCGCCAGCGCCGGGCCTGATCCGGCGCGCACGGCGGGACTCCACGTCGCAGCGGCAGGGCCCCCGCGGAAGCGGTAGGTTCCGCCGCGACATCACCGATAAGGAGCTTTGCTGTGGACGAGATCGTAATTCTATCTGGGCGGCGCTCCGCCATCGGGACATTCGGCGGCAAGCTTGCGGGAACGCCGCCGATCGCCCTGGGCGCGGCCGTCACCAAGGCCGCCCTCGACGATGCGGGTGTGGACCCTGCGCAGGTCGGCACCGTCGCGTTCGGACAGGTGATCAACACGGAGCCGCGCGACATGTACCTTTCGCGGGCCGCGGCGATGGAGGCGGGGATGCCGGACACGGTTCCGGCGATGAACGTCAACCGGCTCTGCGGGTCGGGGGCGCAGGCCATCGTCTCTGTGGTGCAGGGCCTGGCGCTGGCCGATGCCGATTTCGGCGTCGCCGGCGGCGCGGAAGTGATGAGCCGGTCGCCCTTCGTCCTGGCCGATGCGCGATGGGGCGCCAAGATGGGCGATGTGGGCGCCAAGGACATGATGCTGGGCGCGTTGAACTGTCCGTTCGGCACCGGGCACATGGGCGTCACCGCCGAAAACGTCGCCGCCGAGCACCAGGTCAGCCGCGAGGATCAGGATGCGTTCGCCCTGGAAAGCCAGTCCCGGGCCGCGTCGGCCATTTCGGAGGGCCGCTTCGCGCGGGAGATCGTGCCCATCGAGGTGCGCGTGAAACGCGACACGGTCGCCTTCGACACAGACGAGCACCCCAAGGAGACGACGCTTGAGAAACTCGCGGGCCTGCGCACGGCCTTCCAGAAGGAGGGCACCGTCACGGCCGGAAACGCGAGTGGCATTAACGACGGCGCCGCCTCGCTCGTCTTCGCTCGCGCCGATGCGGCTCAGAAAGCCGGGTTGACCGCGCGCGCCCGCGTTCTGGGCTATGCGCATTCCGGTGTGCGCCCCGAGGTGATGGGGATCGGCCCCGTTCCCGCGGTTCAAACCCTATGCGAACGCACCGGGCTCACGGTCGACGACTTCGACGTTATCGAATCGAACGAGGCGTTCGCCGCTCAGGCCATCGCGGTGAACAGGGGGCTCAGCCTCGACACGGACAAGGTGAACCCGAATGGCGGTGCCATCGCCCTGGGGCATCCCGTCGGCGCCACCGGCGCGATCCTGACGGTCAAGGCGCTGCATGAGCTGGAGCGTACTGGGGGCAGCAAGGCCCTTGTCACCATGTGCATCGGCGGCGGCCAGGGCATCGCGATCGCCATCGAGCGTATCTGACGGGCCCGGTCTCCAGGCCCGCCAAGGGCTGCAAAGGTCGTAGCGCGCCTGCTCTCTAGCCGGCGCGCTCGACGATCCGGTCCGGGTGCGCCTCGGCCCATTCGGCCAGCATTTCGGCCAGGGCGATGACGCCGGTTTCCTCGATCTCGCGGCGGCGCAAACGGGCACCGGCGTCCAGTACCAGGCGCGCGCATCGCAGGTGATCGCGCCGCGCCCGCGCCGGGCAGAACTCCGCCCCGTGAATCACCGTTCCGATCAGGTCGCCGCCATAGGTGTTGATGTGATCGAGGTCCGGCTCAAAGGCCAGAAGCCAGGCCACGGCATCGGCCTGCCCCTCCCACCCGGCGATGTGGATCGCGGGCATGCCCTGTTCGTCGGTCCAGGCGGGGTCGAGCCCGAGGCTGACCAGCCGCTGCACGTGGGGCAGGCTGCCGTCGAAGCCCAGAAGGCGATGTATCAGCAGCCGCTGCTCGTGCGACAAGGCCTCCGGGTCGAGCCTCCCTTGCCCTTCCACACGACCGTCCGCGGCCCCGGCCAGGCGCGCTTCGGTCTCCGACAGGTCGGTCGCCTGTCCGGCGGCTTCCAGAACGCCGGCGACGGCCCGATTGCCGCGCATCCGCGCAATCGCGTAGGCGGTGTGGCCGTGGTAAAGCTCCGTACTGTCGGCGCCGTGGTCGATGAGCGCCTGCGCGACGTCGGCCGAGCACATCCGCCTTGCCGCCTGATGCAGCGAAGGGATCACGGCGGGCGCCTCGCCAGAAGGGTGCTCCGAGATCCCCTCGTTCGGGTCGGCGCCAGCCTCCAGCAGAAGCGTCACCATCTCCAGATTGTCGAAGTCCAGCGCGCGCGGCAGCGCATTGGTGCCTTCGGGACGCGCGCCGTGGGCAAGGAGCAGGCGCAACCCCTCCGCATTCTCCAACTCGGTGGAGTGATAGAGCGACTCGTTGTCGTTGGGATCCGCCCCGTGCTGCAACAGCCATTCGGCCAGCGCCAGATTGCCGGCATGGCCGAGCGCACCATAGAGTGCCGACAACTCGTGCAGGCTGCCGGGTTGAAACGGGTAGCTTTCGTTCACGTCGGCGCCGGCGGCGTGCAGCTGCTCTGCCACGTCGAGCGCTGCCTCGGGGCCGGCCTTTTCGAACCAGCGCGAGAAGCACAGATGCAGGAGCGGCGTGCGCACACCGACCGCGCGCGTCGCGGCCTCCGGATCGGAGGCCAGGACGCGGGCCACCTCCTCGGTGTCATACATCGCGCAGGCCAGTCCGAAATTCGCCCGCCCTAGGTCCGGATCCGCGCTGAGCAGCGCATCCGTCACCCAGTGATGGCCGAAGTAGAGGGCGATCTTCAGCCGCTCCGCGCGCGCGGCATGGTCCATCGCGGCAATCTCGCGCGTCAGTTTGAGCCGCGGCCAGCTCCCAAAGCCCTGTTCCAGCGCGATGACGTGCAGCGCATCGGCATGGTTGAGCACGGCGCGTACCCCGAGGCGGGCTGCAACCCGCGCCTGCGCGGCAGCATCTCCGGAGGCGTGGCCCTTGCGCAGGGCCTTGGCGTCCTGACGCAATCTGTCGGTGGATCTTGGTGTCATTTCCGGTTTCTCCCGATCATGCCCACGATCCGCCAAGATGGGCCCGGTGAAAAACCGATGGATGTTGTTCGTCTGGCAAGGCGCTCGGAGGGGAGCTTTCCGCGGATCGGGAGGCCGCCTGCAATCGGCCCTGTAACGCTACATGCACCGTGCTCCCCTGCCAAGCCCATTCGCTGCCCGCGCCTGGTGCCGCCTTTCCTGCCGGCCGACCACGCACCCCATGGACGCCCCCGCCGCGTGTGCCTAGGTTGCAGGGTCAGAGCATGAGGAACGGCCATGAGCACTGAGGGAACCGGGGCCTACCAGGTCCTTGCCCGCAAATACCGCCCGCTCACCTTTGCCGATCTCGTGGGGCAGGAGGCGATGGTCCGAACGCTGAAGAACGCGTTCTCGGCCGATCGGATCGCGCAGGCCTTCATCCTCACCGGCATTCGTGGCACCGGCAAGACCACGACGGCCCGCATCGTGGCCAAGGGCATGAATTGCGAAGGGCCTGACGGGCAGGGCGGGCCGACGACGGAGCCCTGCGGCGTCTGCCGGCATTGCACCGCGATCGCAGAGGGGCGCCACACCGATGTGCTGGAAATGGACGCCGCCTCCAACACCGGGATCGACGATATCCGGTCGCAGGTGATCGACAGCGTCGCCTACGCGCCCGGATCGGCGCGCTACAAGGTCTACATCATCGACGAAGTGCACATGCTCTCGCGCTCGGCCTTCAACGCGCTGCTGAAGACGCTGGAAGAGCCGCCGCGCCATGCGAAGTTCATTTTTGCGACGACGGAGATCCGCAAGGTCCCTGTCACGGTTCTGTCCCGATGCCAGCGCTTCGATCTGCGCCGTATCGAGCCGGAGGATATGGTCGCCCTGATGCGCCGGATTGCCGAGGCGGAGGGGGCGGCGATCTCCGACGGGGCGCTGGCGCTTCTGGCCCGTGCCTCGGAAGGCTCCGCGCGTGACGCCACGTCGCTGCTCGACCAGTCGCTCGCGCAGCACTCCGCCACCGAACGCGCGGCCGAGGTCACGGCAGATGACGTACGCGCCATGCTCGGTCTGGCCGACCGGGGCCGCATCCTCGATCTGTTCGATCTGGTTTTGCGAGGGGATGCGGCCGGCGCGCTGACCGAGTTGTCCGGCCAGTATGCCGACGGTGCCGACCCGCTCGTGGTACTGCGCGATCTCGCGGAGGTCTGCCATTGGGTCTCCGTCACGAAGATCACACCGGAAGCGGCGGAGGACCCGACCGTGTCGCCCGACGAGCGCGACCGCGGGCGTGCCATGGCGCAGGCGATTCCGATGCGGGTCCTCAGCCGGATGTGGCAGATGCTGCTGAAAGCCCTCGAGGAGGTGGCGCAGGCCCCCAACGCGATGATGGCGGCGGAAATGGCGTTGATCCGGCTGACCCATGTGGCCGATCTGCCCCCACCGGAAGAGCTTGTGCGGCAACTGACGGATGCGGGCGCAAGTGCGACGCCTCCGGGCGGCACCGCGGCCCCTTCCCCCGCCGGCGCCCCGGCAGGGCCCCATGGGCGGGCGCCCGAGGCCACGCAAGCTGGGGCCCGGTCCGCCGCCGTATCCCCTCCAGCGGCACCGCCGCCTTCGGCCCCGCGGGGCACGCAGGCCGGCGCCGGCTCGCTCGCCGTGGCACAGCCGTCGCCCGCCGAAGCGCTGGCCCGCTTCGCCAGGTTCGAGGACGTCGTCGAACTCATACGGGCCCATCGCGATGTGAAACTGCTTGTCGAGGTGGAGACCGGCGTCCGTCTCGCCCGCTATCAGCCCGGCCGGATCGAGTTCGAGCCCGCCCCGGGCAGCGCGGCCGATCTCGCCGCCCGTCTGGGCGGGCGCCTGCAATCCTGGACGGGCGCGCGCTGGGCGGTGACGGTCGTCGGAGAGGGCGGCGCCCCGACGATTGCAGAAGCGCAAGACGCCGACCGCGCGGCGATGGAAGCGACGGCGCGCAGCCATCCGCTGGTCCAGGCCGTGTTCGAGGCTTTTCCGAACGCCCGTATCGCGGAGATCCGGTCGCGCGAGGAGATCCTGAGCGAAGCGGCCGCCGAGGCTCTGCCCGAGGTAGACGACGAATGGGATCCCTTCGAAGCGGACTGAACGCCCCGATCCGTTCAGTGGCCATCCCCGGCTAGCGCACGGCCTCGTCTGACGGCCACGCCAGCCGGTTCGGGCTTTGTAGGCGGCCCCATCAGAGGGCCGGGCCTGGTCGCGCGGGCTTAGCGCGCGGCCCCGACGACCCAGGGCGCAAGCTCTTCCAGCAGCGCCGCAGACGCCGTCGCATATCCGGCGATGATCGCCTCGCTGGACGTGTCGGGCACCGTAGCGGCCTGCCGGAAAGTGCGGCGCGCCAAGACGGCGGCGTCGGCCTCGCGGACCAGACGCGCCACGAGCGTGACCTCCACCACGGCCGTGTCGCCCGCAGGCTCCACCACCGCGCCGAAGTCGATCAGCGTCGAGACGAGCGCGATGTCTCCCGACGCCCCGAGCGGACGCCGCCCGACGAAACCGAAAGCATCGGTCCGCAGAAACGTCTCGACCATCGCACCCTGAAGCATCAGTGGCGCGGCCGCGCTCCAGCGCGCGTCCGGCAGATACGCCACCTGCGTACCGCCCGTCCGGACAACGATGCGGTCGGTGTCGATGGCGCCGCTCGCGGTGGGGATCTCGACGACGAGTTCGGTGCCGCGTGCCGACCCGGCCGTGGGCAGACCCGACGGGGCGCGGATCTCGTGCACGTCGAGCGTGGCGGCGGCGCGGTCCAGCGCCGCAATCGCAGAGCACCCGGCGAGGGAAAGGCAGGTCAGAAGCAGAAGCAGGCTGGAGCGCATGGTCGGTCTCATCGTCTGAACGCCGGTGCGTCCTGTCCCAGAAAGTATCGCGCGGGGTCGCGTTCGATCTGCCGCACCAGCCGGTCGAGGTTCGACACCAGCGTGCGGGTCTCCTGCGCCAGACGTGTATACTGCGGCAGGCCCTGCGCCGCGAAGCTGCGCAGTGGCGGGCCCAGTTGCCCCGCCGTCTCCTCGACCTCGCCGAAGGCGGCATTGGCGCGGGCCGCGGTTTCGCGCAGATCCGTGGCGATGGCCGGAACGCTCTCGCTGACGGCGGCGATTGCCGTCTGCAACTGATCGAACGTGTCCTGAAAGTCGGCCACGAGCGCACCGACTTCGTCGTCGAGCACCCGATCGGCCGACGAAAACGCCTCCTCCGCGGCAAGAAGCGCGGCGTCGCCGGTCTCCAGCGCGCCGTTCAAGCGCTCCAGCGTTTCGTTGGCGTTCTCAAAGGTAACCGTAACGGTGCGCAGCGTCTCGGTGGCCTCGGCCGAGATCGTATCGACCCGGCCGGCCGCGGCGGACAGGTCTGTCCCGACGCTCTCGACCGTTGCCGCCGCCGTGCTTGCGGCGCCGCGCAGATCCTCGATGATCGCGGGCAGGTCCTCCTCGGCGACGGCCAGCGCCGCGACGGCCACGGCATCGGCGTTGGCGATGAGATCGCGCGCACCGGCAACAAGAGCGGCGCCATCGCCGGTGAGCAGCGTGTCCACGCTCGCGGCGGCCGTCTCGACCGTTGCCGCGGCCCCCGTCACTTCCGCCAGCGCGGTGTTGGCGGCCGCGATCGTCGCCTCCGCGTCGCGCAGGCGCGCACTGGCCAAGGCCCCCGTTTCACGAAACTCCGCCAGCGTCGCGCGCGTGTCCGCTCCGACCCGGTCCACCTCCTGCCGCAGCGCGTCGAGCGTTTCGCCAAAGGCGTCGGTCAACTCCGGCAACTCGCTTTCGATGAACCCGTCCGCGCTCTCAAGGGCGCCCTGCGCGCTGGCCAACGCGGCATCGCCCGCGTCAAGGGTCGTGTCCAGCCGGCGAGCAAGGTCCGTGATCTGCTCGAAGGCGGTGTCGGCGGAAAGCAGCGTGGTGGTTGCGGCCGCCTCGATCTCGTCCAGCCGCGAGGTGAAGGCGGCGATATCCTCCGCCGCGCCGGAGATCGACAGCGTGACATCGGAAAAGTCCTGCAGAGCGTTGTCGAGGTTGCTCGACGAGACGGCGAGGTTTTCGAGAATGACGCGCACTTGGGCCTGGGTCTCGGCGCCGACCAGCTCCGACAGGTTGCGGCTGAGGGTTAGGAACTCCTCCAGCAGATCCGGAACGTTCTCGGTCAGCGACTGGAACGAAGAGGGACCCGACGGGATCTCGGGAACGGGGTCATCCGAGATGGAAGCGATCAATGGCTCTCGCGGGTCGCCCGAGGTGATTGCCACATAGGAGATCCCGGTGACGCCCAGCGTCTCGATAGAGGCAATGCTCGACGTCCGAACCGGAATATCGGCCTGGATCTCAAGCCGCACGCGCACCTGCCCTGTCTGGTTGGGGTCGAGTTCGACCTCGACGACCTGACCGACGGTTAGGCCGCTGAAGCGCACCTCGGATGCTGTCGATAGGCCCGAGACGGAGCCGAAGAGCACGTCGTAATAGTCGAACTGACGGTCGAGTTCGACGCTCATGAACCACAACACGAAGCCCAACAGCCCCGTGAACCCGGCCACCGTGAAGACGCCGATCAACAGATAGTTGGCACGCGTTTCCATCGGTTAGCGTTGTCCTTCCCTGCCTTGGGGCGATTCCGGCTCCGTTCCGGGATCTCTTGCTGCTCGGGCCCGCGGGCCACAAAAATACTCCCGAACCCAGGGATGGTCGATTTCCGGCATGGCGTCGAGGGGGCCCGTCGCCAGAACGCGCTTCTCGGCAAGAACGGCCACCCTGTCGCACGCGGCGTAGAGCGTATCGAGGTCGTGGGTGACCAGAAACACCGTCAGGCCGAGGGCGCGGGACAGATCGCGGATCAGTTCGTCGAACGCGGCCGCGCCGATCGGGTCGAGCCCGGCGGTCGGCTCGTCGAGAAACACGATCTCGGGGTCGCGCGCGAGGGCGCGCGCCAGGCCGGCCCGCTTGCGCATGCCGCCGGACAGCTCCGCGGGATACTTCTCGCCGGCGTTCCAGGGCAGGCCGGACAGAGCGATCTTGAACTGCGCGAGGCCCGCGCGGGTTCCCGGGTCCAGATCTGCGGCGCGCGCCAGGGGCACTTCGACGTTCTCGCGCACGGTCAGCGAGGAAAACAGCGCGCCATCCTGGAACATGACGCCGATCCGAGGTGCGATCGCCTCTTTCTCCGCCTCGCTGGCGGACACCATCTCCGTTCCGAGCATCTGTATCGAGCCGGCCGAGGGATGCATGAGCCCGGCGATGCACCGCAACAGCACCGACTTGCCGGTGCCGGAGCCGCCGACGACGCCGAGGATCTCGCCCCGGCGAACGTCCAGGTCGAGGCCGTCATGCACGACGTGGCGCCCGAACTGGTTCCGCAGCCCCCGCACCCGGATGACGACCTCGTCCATCCTACAGCCCAACCTGCTGAAAGAAGATGGAAAACAGGGCATCGGCCAGGATCACCGAGAAGATCGCGGCCACAACGGCGGCCGAGGTCATGCGCCCGAGCGATTCCGCGGTGCTGCCCACGCGCAGGCCGGCCTCGCACCCGATCACGCCGATCAGTATCGCAAAGACAGGCGCCTTCACGAGACCCACGGTCACGTTGGACACCGCCGTGCCCTCGATCAGGCGAATGATGAACCGCGCAGGCGAAATGCCAAGCTCGAGCCACGCCATCAGGCCGCCGCCGATGAGGCCGGCCACATTGGCGATCAGGCCGAGGATCGGGAGCATCAGCACAAGCGCCAGAATGCGCGGCACGATCAGCGCATGGCCGGGGTCGATGCCGAGCGTCTGCATCGCGTCGATCTCTTGGCGCATCTTCATGGACCCGATCGCCGCGGTGAAGGCCGATGCGGTCCGCCCCGCGACGACGATCGCGGTCAGCAGGATGCCAAGCTCGCGCAGGATCGAAATCGCGATCAGGTCGACCACGAAAATCTCCGCGCCAAATTGCTGGAGCTGCGCCGCCCCTTGGAAGGCGAGCACGACGCCGATCAGGAACGCCATCAGAGCGACGATGGGGACGGCCCGCAGGCCGACATCCTCGCAGTGCGAGATGAGGGCGGTGAAGCGGAACTCTCGCGGGCGCACCACGGATTGTGCGAGGCGGGTCACGAAGAGGCCTAGCACGCTCATGAACATCCCCGCAGACGCCACGCCGCCCGCCACCGACCCACCGACATGGGTGAGCCACGGCACGAGGCCGCGTGGCTTGGGCGGCTCGATCTCGGGCACGGGCATGGCCTCGGCCACGGTGTCGAGAATGCGCGCGACCGCCCCGGTGGCTCCGGCGATCTCGAATGTCCCGCCAGCGGTTTCGATGCGGGTCTTGGCCTGGACGATGGCCCAGGCGATGCTGGTGTCGATCCGGTCGGCCTCCGTCAGGTCCACTTCGGCCGGGGCCGCAGCCGTCCATGCCCTCAGGTGCTCCTGCAACGCCGGCAGATCGGGCAGCGCGGACGTGCCACGCAGTGCAATCGCTTGGCGTGGATGGCCGTCTGTCAACCGATCTGCGCGTTCGGGCCCGGAGAGCGTTGTCATGGCCGCCATGTATGCACGCCGCCGCGGACAGGGAAAGGCAGAGAGACCGGGCGCGGGCATTGGCGCCAGGCCACGCGCCTCGGGGGCCGCCTCTGCCAAACGGCGCCTGCTCCAGATCGCCCTCGGCTGTGGCCGGATACAACGCCTGCGGCCCGTCGCATGGCGGCGCGGGATACGGGCTGTCACGGCAGAATGCCCGCTCCGCTCCGGATGGTTCGCGGCGACGGCTCCGCGCACCTCATGGGAATGGGGTTGCAAGCGGCCCCGTTGCGCGGCTTCATCGGGGTATGGCTTCTGTCGCGCGCTATACCAAAGCCCTGTCAGGAACGCTGTGCGCCCTTCTGATTGCCGTGGGGCCACCCGCGGAAGCGGGGCAAAGCGGCCTCCCCGCTCCCGTGACGGAGGCGGACTTTCCCGAGCATTCATCCGAAGAAGTGAAGCTGGGGCAACTTCTGTTCTACGACGCTATTCTTTCCGGCAACCGCAACATTGCGTGCGCGACTTGCCATCATCCGCGCTTCGCCACGTCCGACGGACTGTCGCTCGGCCTCGGCGAGGGCGCCACCGGGCTCGGCCCGGAGCGGCGCGCCTTAGCCGACAACGCGCCCGAGCAGCGCATCCCGCGCAACTCTCCCGCCCTGTTCAATCTCGGCGCGCGGGAGTTCACGGTGATGTTCCATGACGGCCGGATCGAGGCGGATCCAAGCCGGCCGTCCGGTCTGCGCACGCCGCTGGAAGAGGAGATGGTGCGCGGCTTCGACGGTATCCTCTCGGCTCAGACGATGTTTCCCGTCCTCTCGCCCGATGAAATGGCCGGCCATTATCAGGAGAACGAGATCGCCAAGGCCGTGCGTCAGGGCCTGCTCACGGGCGAGAGTGGGGCTTGGGGGCTGATCTCGGCCCGTGTCGCCGCCATTCCCGCCTATGCGGACAGGTTCGCGGCGGTCTATCCCGAGATTGCGGAGGGGCGCGAGATCGCCTTCACCGACATCTCCAATGCGATTGCCGCCTTCATCGACGTGGAGTGGCGCTCGATCGACAGCCCGTTCGATGCCTATCTGAGGAGCGAAGGCACCCTCGACCCTGCGGCGATGCGGGGGATGTCGCTGTTCTACGGCGCGGCCGGGTGCGTTTCGTGCCATTCCGGCCCGTTCCAGACCGACCACGGGTTTCACGCGATGGGCCAGCCGCAGCTCGGCCCGGGCAAGGCCGAACGGTTCGAGAGTCACCAGCGCGATGTCGGGCGCATGCGGGTGACAGGCCGGCTGGAGGATGCCTATGCCTTCCGCACGCCATCGCTCAGGAACGTGACCCGTACCGGGCCCTGGGGGCATGCCGGCGCGTATTCCGATCTGGCGGACTTCCTGCGCCACCACGGCGACCCCGTCGCCGGTCTGGCGGCCTATGCGCCGCAGGCGGTGCTGCCCGACCTGCAGGACACGAAGCCGGATTGGGCGATCCTGACGACGCCATCGGAACTGGACGAGATCTCGGCAGCCGTCACCCGGCATGCGCCGCCCCTGTCCGAGGCGGAGATCGGCGACATCATCGCATTTCTTGAGAGCCTGACGGACCCTGCCGCGCTCGACGGCCGCCTGGGCATTCCCGACGACGTGCCGAGCGGGTTGCCGGTCGAACACTAGCCCGCCGCCGGATCACCGGTGGAAGATGTGCCGCGTGTTGGCCTCCAGACGCTGCCAGCCCGTGGCCGAGCCGTCCGGCCAGATCACGCGGATATCGGCGCTGTCGGCCTGTCCCAGCCCGAAATGGAGCGGCCCCGCTTGCCCCCCGGCATGTCCGCCGCCTACGGTGACCTCGCGCGCCTGGACGCCGTCTGCTGTCCGCACTTCGACCCAGGCACCAACGGCGCGGGTATTGGTTCCGGTCTGTCTGAGTTCGACCGCGAGCCACGCACCGGTGACAGGCGTCGTGTTCTGCCAGATCTCCAGGGGCGCGCGCCGGTTGACCACCACGAGGTCCAGCCGGCCATCGCCGTCGAGATCGGCCAGCGCGGCGCCGCGCGACCGGTGCGTCGTTGCGATCCCGGCCTCGATCGAAGCTTCCAAGAATCGCCCGTCGCTCTGCTGCATCAACAGATTGTTGGGATCCTTCATCGCATTGGACGGCATTTGGTCGACGTTGCCCTTGGCGATGAACAGGTCCAGCCGGCCGTCATTGTCGACATCGCCGAACTCGGCGTGCCATCCCGTCGCCGGGCGTCCATCGTCGCCGATATGCGGGCGCTGGGCGTAGGTGCCAATGGCGTAGGGGGCGTTAGAGAAGCGCGCCCCGTCATTGAACTGAAGCAGCTGATCGCCCATGGATGTCAGCATGACCTCGGGAAACCCGTCGCCGGTCAGATCCGCGCTGGCGATGCCCATGCCCCAGAGAGAGACCTTCTGCCAACCGTCGGCCTCCGTGCGGCGGGCCAGCGGCGTGAGCCGCCACATCTCCTCATAGCCGCCGCGCACGTAATAGTGCCGGTCGTTGGAGATGCGCAGCTCTGGCATTCCGCTGCGTTGCCAGTCCGAGATCAGCATCGACAGCGCGCAGTATCCAGGCGTCAGAACATCGGGCACGGCAAACCCGGGCTCGGGGCCTTCCGGCGCGGGCCGGTAGAGCAGATTGTCGTCGCAGGCGCCGAACGGCCCTTCCGGATCGGCCCGGTCCACGTAATTGCCGACGGCCAGAGTGGGCCACGTTTGCCCGGCTTCCCAAGTTGCGGCAAAGGCGGTGGACCATCGTTCGCCTGTCTCGAACTGCCATGCCTCCGTCGCCTCCTCGAAGCGGCAATCGCCCGTGCCGCGCAACAGCAGGTTGGCCCCGACCCGCAGCACCGCCAGATCGAGCGTTCCGTCGCTGTCGATGTCGAGCGGATAGGCCCCGGTGACCCCCGTCAGGTTGCCGCTTTCGGCCTCGCTCAGCGTGATCGGGGCGCCGGGCGCCTCTGTCCTGTTGACCAAAAGGCGAGATGGGCCCGCCCCCCCTGCGACAAAAAGGTCCGGCCGGGAATCCCCGTTGCAATCGAGCACGGCGACACCGCCGCCCACGAAGTGCTCCCATCCGCCGTCATAGACATGCGCGGGCGCGCCATCGCTTCGATCGACAAAGACGGGCGTGCCGCCTGTGCCCGCGGCTTGGGCAAAGCTTGCGGGCAGGCCGAACGCCAAAAGTGGCAGGATTCCCAGCGCCCTTAGTGAAGCTCGATCACATCTCATCGGCCAACCATGCTCAATTTCCGCGCGGCGGGGAAGGCGTCTTGTCCGCGGTGCCCCACGCCGTGCGCGCGCCCGCCGTTGCCGCTGCGCCAAGCGCGGCCGGGCCCCAACCCCCTGCGTTCCCTGTTCTTTTTGACAAGACCCCGGCAGGCCGTCATCATCTTCGCACACGGCGATTCCGCCGGGCCGGCCATGGGAGGGCCGGTTTCTCAGGGAGGCTAAAATGCGAAACATAATTCTTGCGGCCGCCGTTTCGGCGGTTGCTGCCGCTGCTGCTTCGGTGGCACCCGCACAGACCGTGGGCGTCAGCTGGTCCAACTTCCAGGAGGAGCGGTGGAAGACCGACGAAGCCGCCATGCGGGCCGCGCTCGAGGCCGGCGGGGCGACGTATATCTCGGCTGACGCGCAATCGTCTTCGGCCAAGCAGCTCTCCGATATCGAGAGCCTGATGGCCCAAGGCGTCGACGCGCTGATCATCCTGGCCCAGGACACCGAAGCGATCATCCCCGCCGTGCAGGCGGCGGCCGACGAGGGTATTCCGATCATCGCCTATGACCGTCTGATCGAGGATCCCCGCGCCTTCTATCTGACCTTCGACAACGTGGAGGTCGGCCGTATGCAGGCACGCGCCGTGCTCGCCGCGCAGCCGGAGGGCAATTACGTCATGATCAAGGGCTCCGCCGCTGACCCGAACGCCGATTTCCTGCGCGGCGGCCAGCAGGAGATCCTGCAGGATGCGATCGACGCGGGTGAGATCACTATCGTGGGCGAGGCCTATACCGATGGCTGGCTGCCCGCCAACGCGCAGCGCAACATGGAGCAAATCCTGACTGCGAACGACAACAATGTCGACGCGGTGGTGGCCTCCAATGACGGCACCGCCGGCGGTGTCGTGGCGGCGCTGACGGCCCAGGGCATGGAGGGGCTGCCCGTCTCCGGCCAAGACGGCGATCATGCCGCCCTCAACCGCGTGGCGCTGGGCACCCAGACCGTCTCCGTCTGGAAGGATGCGCGCGAGCTTGGCAAGGCTGCGGGCGAAATCGCCGTCGCCATGGCGGGTGGCACCGGCATGGAAGACGTCGACGGCGCGACGAAGTTCTCCACCCCCGGCGGCAACGAGATGAACGCGGTCTTCCTCGCCCCGGTTCCCGTGACGCAGGACAACCTGAGCGTCGTGGTGGATGCGGGCTGGATCTCGCAGGAATCGCTCTGCCAGGGCGTTTCCGGTGGCCCTGCGCCCTGCAACTGAGCATCGCGCCTCGGTTCTGAACCTTGCACCTCCATCCTGCGGATGGGGGTGCCTTCGCGTCCCCTCACGTCTTTGAATCCGGAATGCCCTTATGACAGCCAGCACGGACGAGCCGACCCGGGCCCCCGCCAAGGGGATGTTTGCAGCGCTTGAAATCGATACCCGTCTCCTCGGCATGATTGGCGCATTCCTCGTCATCTGCCTGGTGTTCCAGGTCTGGACGGGCATCAACACCCAGGGTCTGCGCGGCGATGTGTCGGCCAACCCTGCGTCATGGCTCTTGGATGGGCGGTTCCTCACGCCCCGCAATATCTTCAACCTGACGATTCAGACCGTCAGCGTGGCCATCATGGCCACGGGCATGGTCTTCGTGATCGTCACCCGGCATATTGACCTGAGCGTGGGCTCGCTGCTCGCCACATGCTCGGCGATGATGGCGATGACGCAGACGCTGATCGCACCGGATTGGCTTGGGCTCAGCCTCGGCCACCCCCTGATCGCGCCTCTGGCTATCCTGGTTGGGCTGCTGACCGGGCTTGCCATCGGTGCCTTCCACGGCTGGCTGGTGGGGTACGGGGCGATCCCGGCCTTCATCGTGACGCTGGGCGGCCTGTTTGTCTGGCGCAACGTGGCCTGGCACCTGTCCGGCGGGCAGACGGTCGGCCCTCTCGATCCCAGCTTTCAGCTCTTCGGTGGAATCAACGGCACCCTTGGCGAGTTCTGGTCCTGGGTGTTCGGGGCCGTTGCCGTGGCGGCGGCGTTCTACGGCCTCTTTCACGCGCGCCGCACGCGCGTGTCGCACGACTTCCCGGTGAAGCCCGTTTGGGCGGAGCTGTTCGTGGGCGGGATCATCGGGGCGGCCATTCTGGGGTTCGTCGCTATCCTCAACGCCTACGAGGTGCCGGCGCGCCGCCTGGAGCGGGAGTTCGCCGAGCGGGGCGAAGTGATGCCGGAGGGGTTCACCACGGGCTACGGCCTGCCGATTTCGGTCTTCGTTCTGATCGTTGTGGCCATCGTCATGACGGTCATCGCCCAACAAACGCGGCTGGGGCGCTACATCTTCGCCGCGGGCGGAAACCCCGAAGCGGCCGAGCTGTCAGGCATCCGCATTCCGGCGCTTACCGTCAAGATCTTCGCGATTGTGGGCGTGCTCTGCGCGATCTCGGCCGTCGTCGCGTCGGCGCGGCAGACGTTTCATTCCAACGATATCGGCACGTTGGACGAACTGCGCGTGATCGCTGCCGCGGTGATCGGCGGCACGGCCCTGTCGGGCGGCGTGGGCACGATCTACGGGGCGATACTCGGGGCGTTGATCATGCAGAGCCTGCAATCAGGCATGGCCATGGTGGGCGTCGATGCGCCCTATCAGAACATCGTGGTGGGTATCGTGCTGGTGCTCGCGGTGTGGATCGACATTCAATACCGCAGACGGTCGGGGAGCTGAGCCATGGCAGACGATATCGACAGAACCGGCACGCCCCTGGTGGAGATGCGCAACATGCGCAAGGCGTTCGGCGGCATCCGCGCGGTCGACGACGTGTCGATCAAGCTCTGGCCCGGCGAGGTGCTGGGCGTGCTCGGCCACAACGGGGCCGGCAAATCGGTGCTGATGAAGATGCTCTCGGGCGCGCTGCCGCGCGATGCCGGCGACATCTACATCAACGGCAAGCTTGCGCAGATCAATTCGCCCCGGGACGCGCGCAATTTCAATATCGAGACGATCTACCAGTACCTTGCGCTGGCCGACAATCTGGATGCCGCCGCGAACCTCTTCCTGGGTCGCGAGCTGGTCACGTCGACGGGGCTGCTCGATGACGCGACGATGGAGGCTGAGACGCGCAAGATCATGGGGCGCCTCACGCCGAATTTCCGGCGCTACAACACGCCGGTGGCCGGGCTTTCGGGCGGGCAGCGCCAATCCGTGGCGATCAGCCGGGCCGTCTACTTCAACGCCAAGATCCTGATCATGGACGAACCCACCGCGGCCCTCGGCGTCGAGGAGACGCGCATGGTGGCGGAACTGATCGAGGAGCTGAAGAAACAGGGCATCGGCATCCTGCTCATCGATCACGACATCCACCAGGTGCAGAGCCTATGCGACCGCGCATCGGTCATGAAGAACGGCAAGCTCGTCGGTACGGTGCATGTCAACGAGGTGACGGATGACGACATCCTCGGCATGATCATTCTGGGCAAAAACCCGCCGCAGGCCGCCTGATGTATCTCGGTCTCGATCTCGGCACGTCCGGTCTCAAGGGCATCGTGCTGGATGAGCGACACGCCGTCGTCGCCGAGGCGACCGCGCCGCTGCACGTGTCCCGCCCCCGTGACGGCTGGTCGGAGCAGGATCCCGCGGACTGGATCGCAGCCGCCGAACAGGTGTTTCAGGACCTCGCCTCGAGCGTCGGACTTGGCACCGTTCGAGGGATCGGCCTCTCCGGACAGATGCACGGGGCGACGGTTCTCGATGCGGCGGATGCGCCTCTCAGGCCGTGCATTCTGTGGAACGATACGCGCAGTCATTACGAAGCCGCCGAGATGGACGCCGATCCGGTCTGGCGCGAGATCTCTGGTAACATCGTGTTTCCCGGGTTCACCGCGCCCAAGCTGGAGTGGATGCGCCGCCGCGAGCCGGATCTGTTCGGCCGGGCGGCGAAGGTGCTGCTGCCGAAGGACTATCTGCGCCTCTGGCTGACCGGCGAGCATGTGAGCGAGATGTCCGACAGCGCGGGAACAAGCTGGCTCGACACGTCGGCGCGGGATTGGTCGGACACGCTGCTGGACCGTGCGGGCCTTTCGCGAAGCCACATGCCGCGGCTTGTCGAAGGGTCGGAGGTTTCAGGCACGCTGCGCAGCGCCCTGGCCACGCGCTGGGGGCTGCCCGAAGGGGTCGTCGTCGCAGGCGGCGGCGGAGACAATGCCGCTTCGGCCATCGGGGTCGGCGTCGTGCGCGCGGGGCAGGGGTTCGTCTCGCTCGGCACATCCGGCGTGCTCTTTGCTGCCAACGAAGGATATGCGCCCGATCCGGACACGGCGGTGCACACGTTCTGCCATGCCTTGCCGGGCACCTGGCATCAGATGGGTGTGATCCTTGCCGCGACGGATGCGTTGAACTGGTATGCCGGGCTTGTGGATGCCGATGCCGCGTCGCTGACGGCGGATTTGGGCCCGCTGCAGCCCCCCGGACGGCCGCTGTTTCTGCCCTATCTCGGGGGCGAGCGCACGCCGCTCAACGATGCCGATATCCGGGGCGCGTTTCTGTTTCTCGATCACGCCACGGACCGCGCCGCGGCCACGCGCGCGGTGCTGGAGGGCGTCACCTTCGCCCTGCGCGATTGTCAGGAGGCGCTGGCGGCCACCGGCACCCGGATCGAGACGCTGCTCGCCGTAGGCGGCGGCTCCCGGTCGGATTACTGGCTTCGCGCCGTTGCGACGGCCCTCGATACCCCGATCGGCGTGCCCGTGGCGGGTGATTTCGGCGGGGCTTTCGGCGCGGCGCGGCTCGCGATGATGGCCGCGACGGGGGGAGGCGCGGAACTCGCGCCGCCGCCGGAGATCGAGCGCACCGTCGCGCCCGATCCGGCGCTGGTCGATGCGTTCGATCGGGGGCATGCCCGCTTCGCCGCGGCGCGCGACAGCATAGGGAACCTGACATGACCGACTATTTCGCAGACGTGCCTGTGTGCCGCTACGAAGGCCCCGACACCGAGAACGAGTTTGCCTTTCGCCACTACAACCCCGACGAGATCGTCATGGGCAAACGGCTGGAGGATCATCTGCGCTTCGCCGTGGCCTATTGGCATTCCTTCGCATGGCAGGGGCAGGACCCGTTCGGCGGTCAGACGTTTCAGCGCCCGTGGTTCGGCGACACGATGGATCTGGCCAAGCTCAAGGCCGATGCCGCGTTCGAAATGTTCCACCGCGTTGGTGCGCCCTTCTTCTGTTTTCACGACGCAGATGTCCGCCCGGAGGGGGACAGTTTCGCCGAGAGCCTGCGCAACCTGGAAGAGATCGTCGATTACTTCGGGGTGAAGATGGAAGCGACGGGCATGCGCCTGCTCTGGGGCACGGCCAATCTCTTCACGCATCGCCGGTTCATGGCCGGCGCCGCGACCAAACCCGACCCGCAGGTGTTCGCCTACGCGGCGGCGACGCTGAAATCCTGCATGGACGCCACCTACGTTGTCTACGACTATAGCGCGGTCAGCGTGCACTCCTACAGTGCCTCCTCCGCCTCGGGACAGCCCCAGGGCGCCGTGCAAACCGAGCGCAAGTGCCTGAATCCAGACCAGCGCATCTTTCGCTGGCAGGGTGGCAAACAACAGCAACAGCGCTGCAGCACCTAGA
>JBCDGG010000091.1:0-21903 GCA_038757905.1 Pseudomonadota bacterium
AATGGTCTCCGGAGTGAGCGTTCTCTGGGCCAATGAGTGCGCAGTCGGAAGAAGCAGGCATTGCTGAGGGCTGACTGAAGGGTTGGATTGTACTGAGCTGCCTAGCGACGAGAGGGGGCTGCACGGTGCAGCGGTCCACGCCCGCACGCGAACTCCCTCACCGACGGTGGCGCGCTCTAGCAGAGGTACCGATCGCGCGCGCGGTACAGAGCAAGGACAGGGCGCCACGTCGCCCACGGACTGGAGCATGGTGGACAGACCGGACAAATGCCGCACTGAGTGGAAGGACCCAGTGTGCGACAAAGGGCGGAGCGAACTCGCGCTATCGGTCTTGTCTGGCCGCCCCAGTGGATTGCCGATGCGGTTCGCATAGGGGTCGTAATCCCAGACGGCTTCCTCCAGCTTCGGCTCGGCCATCCCGGCACGCGCATGGGCGGAAGCAAGATCGGCGCTGTATTCCGTTGCTGTCCCGCGCTTGATGAGACGCAATCCGCCGTAGCTAACGGGAAGACCCACCTCCGGGTTCTTCGACAGGATCCCCAAATCGATGAAGTCATGGTTTTTTTCGAGAAACTCATCCACGGCCCGGTTGATCCCCTGATGAAACGCATCGTGAAACAGAACGTAGCCACCGGGCGAGCAATAGGGCAGCAGCCCGCCCGCGTCGGCCTTGACCGCGGAGTAAGTGTGAACGGCATCAATGAACGCGAAATCGACACTGCGCCCCAGAAGAGCGGCCGCCTTGGCCGTATCGTCGGGCGAGCACCCCTGGAGCGTTCGGTATCGCCCGTGCAGGTCCTTTCTTCGGGGCCGGAATGCGGAAAGGTCCGGATCCAGCCCGACACCTTCTCCAGACCCATTGGCCTCCATCGCGGCGGCGACAATACGGGCAGATCCGCCCCACCGAACGCCAATCTCCAGATAGGATTTGGGCTTGAGGCCCCTGATCAGAGCGTAGAGAACGATCCGATCCTCGATGGGCATGTCATGTGGTTCCGAGAAAACCACATCCAGGCGTTCGCTCGCCCCTCTCATCAGCAGCCTGGGGCGAGAGAAATGCTGCAGGGCGTGTTTTACCCTCAGAACTGAACGGTCAAGCCGACTTTTGAGTCCGAGGCCAAGCATACGCGCTACCTTTCAAGCACCGTCTCGGCGCTCGTCGGTAGCGAACTTCCGGCCATTCGTCCACAACCCCGAAAGGCCCTGCATCGCCATCCTCCCTGCTCCGGTCTCTTGTGCTTGGATACCGGGCTCAAGGCGGGGCCGGATCCCTTGGACCGCTCGCGACCACCACGGGCCGGATCGGGGGCAATGTGAAGTTCACGACGCACGAAACCCGAGCCAACGAGCGCGCCCCTTGCGAAGGGGTACGGGCCCAACGGCATCGGTCGCGCAGCACGCTGTGGACACAGGTGCCCCCTGCCCTTCAGGCGGCGATCACGACCCCGGCAACGCATCGGCCACAGCCCGGCTCGCCGCTCTAAAGCTTGCTTATGGAGTTCCCGCCATCGGCGAGCATGGCACTCCCGGTGACGAAAGAGGCATGATCGGAGAGCAAGAAGAGAGCGGCCTGTGCGATCTCGGACGGGTCCGCCATGCGCTTCAAGGCATGGAACCCCCGCACGACATCGTGGACCCCTGGATCGTCTCCGGCCATCGGCGTCAGCGTCCCCCCGGGGAGAAGGGCGTTGACACGGATGTTCTCGGGCCCGTGCTCCGCGGCCAGAACCTGTGTCATGCCGATCAGGCCCGCCTTCGCGGCCGCATAAGCCCCCATACCGGGCAAGCCGATCGTGTGCCCGACGAAGGAGGATGTGAACACGATCGAACCGCCGCCGCGCTTGCGCAGGGCCGGGATCTGGTGCTTGGCTGCATGGAAACCGCTGTCGAGGTTCACAGCGATCACCTTGGCCCAGTTTCTATCGTCCATGTCGGGGATCGGCCCCATCTCGCCCGTGACGCCGGCATTGTTGAACGCCCCATCGAGACCGCCAAAGCGTGCCACAGCGAGATCCACGAGGTCTTTCGCGTACCCGCTCTTCTCGACGTTCCCGACCAAGAACACCGCTTCGCCACCGGCGGCCGAGATCTCGTTCGCGATGGTCTCAAGCCGCTCGGCGCGGCGGGCGCCGAGGACCAATCTTGCGCCCTCCGCTGCGAAGTTCCTTGCGGCGGCAGCCCCGATGCCACTGCTCGCCCCGGTGATGATGACCGTTTTTCCGTTCAGCCGCATTCTCATGTCCACACGTTGAGGTTCGAGAGAGGCCTAGTGCGTCCGGCAGATACGGCCGACCCGCTTCCTGCGCATATGGCCTTACTCAAGAGAACGGGCCTTGAGTGTTTCAGGGGTGGGTGCGGCACGACCGGTGCTGTGTCGCATTGCGCACTCGAAGCTCAATACCGTCACCGAAACGACTGTCTCGACGGTCCGTTGTTGCGGCGCGACGGCGAACTGCCTGGATCAGAGAAGGGTGCCGAGGTGCTCCACCGCGCGCCCGATCTCATCCTCGGTGTTGTAGTAGTGAGGCGCCATCCGGAGCAGCGTCGGCAGATTGCGACGCTCGGAATCGATACGCGTGCTGGAGGGTACCGATGCGCCGATGGCAAAACCCGCATCCGCCATCTTGCCAACGACCGACTGCGGGTCCGGATGGTCCATCGAGAAGCTGACAATCCCGCACTGCGCTTGGCCCAGGTCGCGCAGTTCGATCCGGGGCACATCTGACAGAAGCGCTCGCGCCGTTCTGGCGAGTAGATTGACCCGCTCCTCGATCAAGTCGATCCCGATCCGGTCGGCATAGTCGATGGCTGCGCCCAGGCCGGCCCGGAGCGCATAGGAGTTCTCCCAGGTTTCGAACCGCCTTGCATCGTCGCGCAGCTCGTACCTGTCCATCTCGACCCAGGGCGCCCCGAAGTGATCGATCATCGCGGGCTCCAAAGAGGCCAACCACGTGTCCCTGACATAAAGAAACCCTGTCCCGCGCGGGCCGCGCAGATACTTCCGCCCCGTCGCGGACAGGAAATCGCAGCCCAAGTCGGCCACATCGATGGGCATTTGCCCGGCCGCCTGACAGGCATCCAGAAGATACGGCACGCCATGCGCCCGCGCGATCCTGCCCACCTCCGCCGCGGGGTTGATCAGCCCGCCATTGGTGGGCACCCAGGTGATGGCGATCAGTCCCACGTCTTCGCCGATCCTGTCCTCCAAAACCGCCGTATCGAGCGCCCCGGTTTCATCCGACGGGATGACCTCGATCCTCAGGTCCTCGCGCTTTGCCCGCTGAAGGAACGCGACGTAGTTGGCGGCATACTCCGCTTCGCAGGTCAGGATCCGCGCGCCGGGCCGTAGCGGCAGGGCATAGAAAGCATGGCACCACGCCACCGTCGCATTCTCCATCAGGGCGATCTCGCGCGGGCTCGCGCCGATATGGCGGGCCACCGACGCATAGACCCCGACCAAATGTTCCGCATGCCGGCTCTGCGCCTCGTAGCCGCCGATCTGTGCCTCAAGCTGCGTATGCGCGACCACGGCGTCGACGACGACGCGCGGCATGAGCGCGGACCCGCAGGCCAGCAGATGGGCTGAGTGCTCAACGCCCGGTGTGTCCGCGCGGACCAGGTCAATGTCTATCGTCGGCATGCATCTTCTCGGTTCAGGTGCTCAATGCGGACCTTGGCTGCCGGGCAGTGGGGATGCAACCCGGCCTCTGCCCGCACATGCCGCTGCGCGGTCCCTTTCCCGCTGCCGGTCCCGTGGCGCGCTCCGGGATCGCGCCTTGGGCCCGACGCGGCCTTGGTCTACAACGGAGCGGTCGTCTCCCAAGACGAAGCGGACCTTCCGGAAGAAGCGCGCAGCATGATTGCCTATGTCACAATCGGTGCCGATGACATGGCGCGCGCGAAACGGTTCTACTCCGCGATCCTGCCCGCCCTTGGATACGTGCTGGAGGAAGGCCCCGCAGGCCTCAGCTACGCGCTGCCGGCCGAACCGGGTCAGCCCCCGATCCTGCCGGAGTTCTACGTCAAGCCGCCCTTCGACGGACGCCCGGCCTCAGCCGGCAACGGGGCCATGATCGCGTTCGAGGCACGCACGCGAGAACAGGTTCGCGTCCTTCACGCCGCGGCGCTCCTCGCCGGCGGGTCCGACGAGGGCCAACCGGGCTTCCGTGCCTCCTATAGGCCTCACTTTTATGTCGGATATCTGCGCGACCCAGAGGGCAACAAGATCGCGTTGTTCTCCAGCGATCCGAACGAACCCGGTCGGGACGGCTAGTGCGGCTTTCACGGGCGGCAGAGGCCATGCGCGACATCGCCGACGAGCGGTTAAGGGTGCATCGGCGCCCGTTGTCCGAAACCGGCATCACAGTGGGAAGGAAACTGAGCGCAGGGGCCCCTGATTGAGGGAAAGGTCCGGCCCACGCCCCGATTCCCGCCGAACCGGGTGCAGGCCCTGGTTCAGTGGTGCACCGGGGCAGATCGGGCCGCCTAGAACTCGTTGCAGAGCGTGTTGCCAGGAGGACCGCCCGGGCGAGAGATGCCGCTGACGCCGCGCTCGCTCCGTCACAGGCTTGCCGTTCGCATGCGGGGACGGGCCGCGCCGTAGGCTGCCAGCACCGCGCCCACGCAATAGATCAAGAGGCCCGTCATCGTCGCCGGTGCATAGACGACGCGGCCCTCCGCGATCTGAAACAGAAAGACAAAGAGTGGGCCCAGCGCGGTCACCGCCGCCAATGTCAGGGTCGACATCGCAGAGATGGCCCGTTGCATCGCGTAAACCGGGAACGCAATGATCGCAAATCCGATGACGACAACGCCCATAAAGCTGGAGAGATCGACGGGACCTTTCCCGTCGACCCCGAGCGCCGCAGCGAGCAAAGCCACCGCCACATAGAGCGGGAACCGCAACCCATACTGCGCGAGAGGCGCAACGCCCAACCTGTCCAGGCGTTGGCTGCAGACCATCATCGCGGCGAGGCTGACCGCCGACACGGAGGTGAGGAGCAACCCGGCAAGCGCGACGGACCAGTCCCCCCGCACAAAGCCGGACCGTCCAAGCAATGTGATCGCCGCGAGGTAGCTGACGCCCCCGGCAACGATCAGCAAACCCATCGCTTCGGTGCGGTTGCGCAGCGGCGACGCCTCCGGAACGCCCAAGGCGGCTGCCCCCAACACCGCGATCGGGATCAGGCCCGAGAAGACCGTGAAGACAACGGCAGGCTCGACCAGCTGCAGCGCGAAGAAATACGCGATCCAGACAGCGGCCGTGAAGACGTTCAGAGCAAGAAGGAAGGCCGGATTGGCCAGGGCGATCCGCAGTTGATCCGGCGCACGGACATTGGCCGCGAGCAGCGATGCCGCAGCCGTAAGCCCGAAGACGGCCGCCCCGACCAGAAAGGAATCCGTGTCCTGAAACACGCCTCCGAAGAACACCGCCTGCGCCGCTTCCAGGATCACGAAAGTGAACGCCCAGACGAACCCGAAGCTTGCATGACTGATCATCGTATCGCCCCTCGTTTTGGGGAACGCTACGGTGAATCCGATGGACAAAGTGGCAGAAATGCGCGGTGATCTGGTGGATTGGACCATAGCGTAGAGGGCCGAGATGGACGATCTGGACAGGCGCATCGTGGCGGCGCTGCAAACCGACGGCACGCTCACCAAGGCGGAGTTGGCCGAGGCTGTCGGCTCCACGCCGTCGACGTGCCTGCGTCGGGTCGCGGCGCTGCGCCAAGCCGAGGTTCTGAGAGCCTGCGTCTACCTCGCGGATCCGTCAAAGCTCGGGCGCAGCATCCGGGCCATCATCACGGTGACGACCCGCAACCACACAAAGGACGTGCGCACGTCCTTCGCCAGCCGCATCGCCGGGGAAGCCGCGATCACCCAGGCCTATGGCGTGACAGGCGAACTCGACGCCGTCCTGATCGGGCATTTCGGCGATATGGAGGAGTATCAGGCCCTCTGCGACCGGCTGTTCGACAGCGACCCCGATGTCGTTCGCTATACGACGCTGTTCGCTGTCGAAACCTACAAGGAAACAACGCGGATCGCCCTCTCCGACGCACCGAGTCGCATGGGGCCCGAATGATCGTTGCCCCGCGCAACAAGACGGCCATCCCTTCTACACGCGTTGCGCGTCAGATCCTCCGGTCGGGATCGCAGAGGCAAGAAGCCAGAACACCGACAGGATCGGCGCCAGAACGAGCGCGTCGGCAAGGAAACGACCGATAGGCGTGCGGGGCAGGTACGCGACGAGTGAGCCCGTGAACCGGCCAAGGCCGCAGGCAAGAAGAAACGGCGCGATGCCGTACACAAGGACAGCCGCCATGGCAGCGCCCCCCACGACCATAGGACCCATCGAAGGCGACCGCGAGCATCAAAGGCACTCCCCCGGACGAACCGCGCCTGAGTGAAGACTTGCGTCAACCCACGCGAGACGCCAACACTGTAAGCCATGAAGATCAGTATCACGTCGTTGAGCAGGAACAGGTCGGTGTTGGACATTTCCACACCGTCACTGGGTCAGCGACGCGAAGTTGCGCAACGTTTGCAGCGACATTGGTCCCGGGCGCGGGCCACCGGGTGCCGTCCAAGGCGCCGGGCATGCCTGCGAGGTAGTAAACGGGTATGGCCCGCATGCCCAACGAAGCGGAGTTCTACGGGTGTGCGGCCCGGCCGCCTCGGTCATCCGTCGCGCGACCGTAGCTCCTTGGCGAACTTGTCGAAGATCGCGGTGTTCGACGCGACCAGCGCGCCTGTATCCAGGATATCGCGGCCCGCGTGGAGGGGTTCGACGAAACCGCCGGCCTCGCGCACCAGGATGATCCCGGCGGCGATGTCCCAGGGGGACAGCTCGCGCTCCCAGAAGCCATCGAACCGGCCCGCCGCAACATAGGCCAGATCGAGCGACGCGACGCCCCAGCGCCGCAGCCCGGCGCATTGCGGCATCAGGCCCGAAAGGTCGTGCAGCATCGCCGGAAGCGTCTTCTTGGCGGCGAACGGAATGCCCGTGGCGAACACGCAATCGAGCATCGCGCCCCGGCCCGACACCCGCAGGCGCGACTCGTTCAGCCATGCGCCCTGCCCCTTCTCGGCAAAGAAGAGCTCATCCTTCGGAGCGTCATAGACCACCCCGGCCACGATCTCTCCCTTATGCTCCAGGGCAATCGAGACCGCCCAATGGGGCATGCCGTGCAGGTAATTCGTCGTGCCGTCGAGCGGGTCGACGATCCAGCGCCTTGTCGGGTCCTTGCCTTCGATCTCGCCGCCTTCCTCGGCCAGCCAGCCGTAGTTCGGCCGCGCGTCGAGCAACTCCTGTTTCAGGATCGCTTCCGCCGCGAGATCGGCCCGGCTGACGAAATCGCCCGGTCCCTTGGTCGAAACCTGCAGCTGCTCGACCTCGCGAAAATCCTTCGCGAGGGAGCGCCCTGCCTTTCGGGCCGCCTTGATCATGACGTTGAGATTGGCGCTGCCCTGCATGGAGTCCTCCGTTGAACCGGCTGCCGTATAGGCTGCGCATCGGACCGGAGCAAGCGCACGTGGCGCGTCCCCACCTATCGCCATGCAGACGACGCTCCGCGCGGCGCCACCGTTGCATCGTACAGCTTGACGCTGCCGCTGCGGGACGAGGCCCTCCGCCCGGCGGGACGGGTAGACTAGGTGGGCCAGGCCGTTCTCCCGCGCGGGCTGGGGGTGTCGCGGGCCGCGGACGCTCAGCGGGTCACGCCGCGCGCATATCCTCGGGGATGTCCCGTGCGAGGCGAAGGACATCGGCCATGAAGGGCTTTTCGGCATCGTCCGTCCGCACCGCGGCATAAAGCCTTTTGGTGACGCCCTGTTCCGTCAGCGGCAGGATCGCGATGTCGCCGCGCCGCTTCTCCTCTCGCACGACCCAGTCCGGCAGGACGGCCACGCCGCGCCCCGACGCCACGAGCAACAGGATGACGGCGGTCAATTCCACCTGCCGCATCGCGCGCGGCTCCACCCGGGCGGGGGACAGAAGCTCCGTGAACACGTCCAGCCGCGCGCGGTCGACCGGATAGGTGATCAGCATCTCTCCGCGCAGATCCTGCGCCTCGATCCACGGCTTCTCGGCCAGCGCGTGCGATGCGGCACAGACGAAGACAGGCGCATAATCGAACAGCGGCAGGAAGGTGATGCCCGGCAGGTCTTCGGGATCGGAGGAGATCACCATATCCACCTCCTCGCGCCCCAGGGCCGGCAATGCGTCGAAGGCGAGACCGGGCCGGATGTCGATATCGACGTCGCCCCAATCCTTGCGGAACGCCTCCAGCACGGGGAACAGCCATTCGAAGCAGGCGTGGCATTCGATGGCGATATGCAGGCGCCCGGTCTTGCCGGAGCGCAACGCCGAGAACTCGTCGGTCAGCGCCTCGACCTCGGGCAGGATGCGCTCGGCCGCGCGCAGCATGCGCTGCCCTGCCGCCGACAGCTTCAGCGGTTTCGTGCGCCGGACGAACAACTCACACCCGGCCTGCTCCTCGAGGTTCTTGACCTGATGCGACAGCGCCGACTGCGTCATGTTCAGCAGATCCGCCGCCCGCGCCAGCCCCCCGGCCTCGTGGATCGCGCGAATTGTCTTGAGGTGACGCAGTTCAATATGCATTTCGCCTCATAAAGATCCTGACAAAGATGACGTTGTTTCATCAAATCGCTTACTCTACCCCGGGGTGCGATACAACGAGGATCCCGTTCCATGCCGTCCCCCGCGCCCAGCGTTTCGTTTGAGTTCTTCCCTCCTAAGTCAGTCGAGGCGTCGTTCCGGCTGTTCGACACCGTGCAGACGCTTGCGCCGCTCTCGCCCAAGTTCGTGTCGGTCACCTACGGGGCGGGCGGCACGACGCGGAAGCTGACGCACGAGGCCGTGGACGCGCTCGTCAAGACGACCGATCTGACGGTCGCCGCGCATCTCACCTGCGTGGACGCCACGCGGGAGGAGACGCTGGCCATCGCCCGGGCCTATGCCGACGCAGGCGTCCGGCAGATCGTGGCACTGCGGGGCGATCCGCCGAAGGGCAGCGGCGGCTTCGCGCCCCACCCCGACGGCTTCGCCGACAGTTGCGAGTTGATCTCGGCCCTGCGCGCGGCCGGCGACTTCACGATCCGCGTCGGCGCCTATCCGGACCGGCACCCCGACGCCCCCCATGACGACGCCGATGTCGATTGGCTGAAACGCAAGATCGACGCCGGTGCCGACGAGGCGATCACGCAGTTCTTCTTCGAGGCCGAAACCTTCTTCCGCTTCCGCGACAGATGCGCGGCCGCCGGGATCGACGCCCCGATCCTGCCGGGCATCCTGCCCATCGAGAACTGGAAGGCGGCGCGGCGGTTCGCGGCGTCCTGCGGGGCCAAGACACCGGCCTGGCTCGACGATGCGTTCGAGAAAGCCGCACGCGACGGGCGCACGGATCTTCTGGCCACCGCCGTCGCCACCGAGCTCTGCACGGACCTGCTCGATGGCGGTGTCGAGCACCTGCACTTCTACACCCTCAACAAGCCCGGGCTGACGCGGGATGTCTGCCACGCGCTCGGCTTCGTGCCCACTCCCGGATTGCAAAAGGTCGCCTAGCGCCCCCGGCGAAGGCTAGACTGCCCTCCGTCGAAGCGCGAGCTGGCCACGGGGCGGACGCCCCACCGGGGCCTACCACCAGCCCTTCCTTGACACCGTTTCTGGATCGTGACCCTTGGGGGCCCGTTCAGCCGGGCGGCCCCCCGCCGCAAGGAGTCGCGCCGCCATGTATTCCGTTCTGGATGACCTCAACCGGAAACCCGAGCCGTTCTCCCGCTACACGACGGATGTGCTCTGGACGGATCCCTGGATCGCGCAGCAGATGCTCAAGTTCCATCTGGACGACAGCACCGACCTGGCCTCGCGCACAAGCCAGACCATCGACAGTTTCGTCGACTGGCTCGACCGGAGGGTCGGTCTGTCGGGCAAGACGGTGTGCGATCTGGGCTGCGGGCCGGGCCTTTACGCGACCCGAATGACGTCGAGAGGCGCCCAGGTGACCGGCGTCGATTTCTCCGCTGTCTCGCTCGACTACGCGAGGTCCGAAGCCGCCGCGCAGGATCTGGCCATCACGTACCGCAAGGCCGATTACCTAACCGACCCGTTGCCAGAGGCGCAGGATATCGTCATCCTCATCTGGTGCGATTTCTGCACGCTCTCACCGGAGAATCGGCAGGCGCTTCTGAAGCGGGTCCAGGGCATGCTGACCCCCGGCGGCGTCTTCGTCTTCGACGTGTCGACCGCCCCGCAATTCGAGAAGCGTCAAGAGGTCATGACCTATGGGCGTCGCCCCATGGGCGATTTCTGGTCCCCACAGGACCACTTCGCCTTCCAGACCACCTTTCTCTACGCGCCGGAGAAGATCGCGCTGGACCGGCATTTGATTGTCGCGCCAGACCGCCAGTTCGAGATCTACAACTGGATGCAGTACTTCGACCCCGAGACGATTTCGAACGAAGTGCGCGCGGCCGGGCTGGTCGTAGAGGACCTCCTGGATGTCGCGACCGGCACCCCCTGGACCCCGGACGCGGAAGCACTGGCCGTGCTGTCCCTTGGATAAGCCAGGCCGCCACCCGGGGTCCGATCCGGCAGCTCGCTCCACCCGCATCGAGGGTCCGCATTGACCGTCGCGCACGGCCCCAGGCTCCCGTCTGCTTGCCCCACACCGCAGGGCGGAACGAAGAAGGCGGGCCCGAAGCGCCCGCCTTCCCCACAGAAAAACCGTTCCGACCGGCTCAGGCCAGGCTTGGGTCGATCCCCTTGCACGCCTCGACCAGCCCTTTCACCGCATCGACAGATTTGTCGAACATGGCCTGCTCATCCTTCGAAAGCGCAATGTCGACGACCCGTTCGATGCCGTCTTTCCCGATGATCGTGGGCACGCCGACATAAATCCCCTTCAGCCCGAATTCGCCGTCGCAATACGCGGCACAGGGCAGAAGGCGGCGCTGGTCGCGCAGATAGGATTCGGCCATCTCGATCGCGGAGGTGGCGGGCGCGTAGAACGCCGAGCCGGTCTTCAGCAGGCCGACGATCTCGGCCCCGCCGTCCCGCGTCCGCTGCACGATAGCGTCGAGCTTCTCCTGAGTCGTCCACCCCATGCTCACGAGATCCGGCAGCGGAATGCCCGCGACGGTCGAATACCGCACGAGAGGCACCATGGTGTCGCCATGGCCGCCGAGCACGAAGGCGGTCACGTCGCGCATGGAGACGTCGAACTCCAGGCTCAGGAAGTGGCGGAATCGGGCGCTGTCGAGCACACCCGCCATACCGACGACTTTCTGGTGCGGCAGGCCGGAGAACTCCCGCAGGGCCCACACCATCGCGTCGAGCGGGTTGGTGATGCAGATCACGAACGCGTCGGGCGCATGATCGCGAATCCCCTCGCCGACGGCCTTCATCACCTTCAGGTTGATGCCCAGCAGATCGTCCCGGCTCATGCCGGGTTTGCGTGGCACGCCGGCGGTGACGATGCACACGTCCGCCCCGGCGATGTCGGCATAGTCCTGCGTCCCCTTCATGGCCGCGTCGAACCCCTCCGACGGGCCGCTTTCGGCGATGTCCAGCGCCTTGCCCTGCGGAATCCCTTCGGCGATGTCGAACATCACGACATCGCCGAGCTCCTTCATCGCGGCGAGATGGGCAAGCGTGCCCCCGATCTGACCGGCGCCGATCAAGGCGATCTTGGGTCTGGCCATGGAAGTAGTCCCTCGATTTTAGATTTTGTTCCGGGCGTGAGGGGTAGCGGGTGGCCCGCGGACTGGCAAGCTGGCCGCCGCGTGGCAGAACGCAGCAGGCTTGCGGGCGGGCCAGCACCGGATCTGCGGCCCCGCGCCCGGGCGAGGGCGTCGCGGGTCGGATCACTGCTGTGAGACACGCCCATCCGGACCGCGGACGCCCCTTCCGGCACCGGCCGCGCGCCGAGAGGGCCGAAGACGGCGGAAGATGGGCGTTTGCATCTGGTGCGGCGGTCGGATTACGGCCTATCTTCCGGCATGCAAGCGTCCGGTCGAAGAATCCCCTTATGCCCGACCTGACGTTGCTCGCGCTCGGCGTGCCCGCCGCGATCTGGGCCGGAATCTCGAAGGGCGGGTTCGGCTCCGGCGCGGCGTTTGCATCGGCCTTGCTACTGGCGCTGATCGTCGATCCGGCCACCGCGCTCGGCATCATGCTGCCGGTCTTGTTGCTCATCGACGCGCTGACGCTGCGCCCGTTCTGGGGGCAATGGCACGGCCCGTCTGCCCGGGCGCTCATTCTTGGCGGCATCCCGGGCGTCGGCCTGGGCATCGCGCTCTTTGCGGTGGCGAGCGACGACGTCTTACGCTTGCTGATCGCGGCCGTGGCGCTGGGCTTCGTTGCATGGCAGCTGGCAGGTCAGATGCGGTGGATCCGCGTGCGCCCGGCCCCGTTTCGATGGTCTGCCGGTCTGGGAACGGGGGTGCTCGCGGGGTTCACCAGCTTCATCAGCCATGCCGGCGGTCCGGCGGTGGCGGTCTTCCTGCTGGCGCAGGGCCTCGCCAAGACGACCTTCCAGGCCACTACGGTCATCGCCTTCGCCGTGCTCAACCTCGTGAAGGCCGTGCCCTATGGCGTGATGGGCTTCTTCACGGCAGAGACGCTGATGCTTGGCCTGTGGCTCGCCCCGGCCGCCGTCCTGGGCACATGGATCGGGATCAAGGCGCATGCCCGCGTGCCGGAAACCCTGTTCTTCTCGATCACCTACGTCCTCCTGACGATCACGGGCCTGAAGCTCGTGTGGGACGCGCTGACGTAGGAGAGAGGCGCGCGGGCGGCGTCGGAGCTGCCGGGCGGCGCCCCGACTTGCGGGCGCCGCCCGGGCACTGGCCGACGCCCGCACTCCACCGGGAGTATGACAGGATCGGCCGCGCTAAAGCGGCAGACCCTTCGCCGGTTCCAGATCTTCTGCCAGGGTCTCGTAGGCCTGGCCGGAGGCGACCAGACACATGACCCCGTTGGGCATCGTCACCGTGATGGTCCACGTGCCGGTTTCCTGCGAGGCGTAAACCTCCATCACCGAGTTGTTCGCGCCGAGCCCGATCGATTGGCGGCTCTCGCCATAGCCATCGGCGAGGCGCTGCACGATGGTATCGCGCTCGCCGCAATTGCGGGCCGTCTGTGCCTCGACACCCGCGGCCGCAAGTATCGCGAACCCGAACACCAGAAATGCGAACTCCTTCATGCCGTCGTCCTTTCCATGGGGCGGCGCGCATTGTCTGCGGCGCTGCCAAGCGATGGTCGGGTCGCTCCGCCGCCCCCACCGGGCATCACGGATCAATCGCGGTCCGACGCGTTGAGTGGCACAGAGGCTGTCAAGGAAGCGCTGAGAATTGGTAAACGCACCGGGCGATCGGGGCCGCGTTTGCGCCCAATGAGGCCGGAATCGGCCATCCAGCGTACATTTCTTGCGACATGCTGCAATGCGGCGTTATCAATCTTGCGCGCCCGCCTGCGTTCTGGTCTGTCCACGCCCTAGGACAAATGGAGAGAATCATGGCCCGACCAGCCCGTCCCTATCGTTCGGTGCTCTACATTCCCGCCTCGAAGGAACGCGCGCTCGAAAAGGCGCGCGGCCTCGCGGCGGACGCGATTATTTTCGATCTGGAAGATGCCGTCGCCGCCGACGAGAAGGCCCGCGCCCGCGCGCTTCTCGTGGAAACCCTGGCCGAGGGCGGCTACGGCGCACGCGCCCTGATCGCCCGTCTGAACGGGGCCGATACCGAATGGGGGGCGGACGATCTCGACGCGCTGATCGAGGCCGGGCCGGAGGCGATCCTGCTGCCGAAGGTCGAGTCGGGCGCGCAGATCGCGGCGGTGGCCGAGAAGCTCGACGCCCGCGCAAATTGCGCCGCGACGGAGATTTGGGCCATGATGGAAACCCCCGGCGGGATCCTGAACGCCCGGAACATCGCGCGCGCGCCCCGGATGCGGGGCTTCGTTCTGGGCACGAACGACCTCGCCAAGGATCTCGGCACCCGCTTCCGGCCCGACCGGCTGCCGTTGCAGATGGCGTTGCAGACCTGTGTTCTCGCCGCGCGGGCCGAGGGGCTCGCCTGTATCGACGGGGTCTACAACGCGTTCAAGGACACCGACGGCCTGCGGGAGGAGTGCGTTCAGGGGCGCGACCTCGGCATGGACGGCAAGACGCTCATACATCCCGCGCAGCTCGAGGTTGCCAACGAGGTGTTCGCCCCGACCGAGGACGAGCTTGACCTGGCCCGCCGCCAGATCGACGCCTTCGAAACGGCGCAGGCCCGCGGCGAAGGCGTCGCCGTCGTCGATGGCAAGATCGTCGAGAACCTGCACGTCGACACCGCACGCTCGATCCTCGCCCAGGCCGAGGCGATCCGCGAACTGACACGATTGGAAGCTGCCTGATGTCCCTACTCGGATGGGTTTTTCTGCTGGCCGGGCTGGCGCTCTGGTCCGGCGCGCATCTTCTGCGGCGCGTGCGCCCCGATCTGCGGGCGCGGATGGGCGACCCGACCAACCCCAAGGATCCCTCGAAGGGGATCATGGCGGTTCTGATCCTCACCTCACTGGTTCTGATGATCTACGGCTACCGCTGGACGCCTTATGTTGCCGTCTGGTGGCCGCCCGCGTGGACAATCCACCTCAACAATCTGCTGATGCTGCTGGGCCTGTTCATCTTCGGCGCCGGCGCGGCCCGGGTGCGGCTGGCCCAGAAGATCCGTCACCCCCAGCTCATCGGCTTCAAGACATGGGCGGTGGCCCATCTGATCGTGAACGGGGATCTGGCCTCGATCATCCTCTTCGGCGGGTTGCTCGCCTGGGCGGTCGTGGAAGTCATCCGCATCAACAAGGCCGAGGGCCGCGAATGGACGCGGCCGGTATGGGCCGGCGGCTGGCGCGAGGTCTCGCATGCCGGGATCACGATCGCGCTCTTCGCCGTTGTCTCCTACATTCACATGTGGCTCGGCGTTTACCCTTATCCCACCTGATCCCCCATGCGCGCGTACCGTTTCCTCTCGGCCGACGACACGTCAGAGTTCTGTCACAAGGTCACCTCGGCGCTTGCGCAGGGGTGGGAGCTTTACGGCGACCCCACCTATGCCTATGACGGGACGGCGGGGGTCATGCGGTGCGGCCAGGCCGTCGTGAAAGAGATCCCCGGCGCGGCGTATGACCCCGACGTGAAGCTGGGAGATCTCTGAATGGAGAAGACCAACCCGGGCCGCTTCTTCGAGGATTACACCGTCGGAGAAACCATAACGCATGCCGTCCCGCGAACCTTGTCCGGCGGCGAGCGCGCGCTCTATCAGGCGCTCTACCCGTCACGGCACTCGATGTCCTCGTCGGATGCGTTCGCACAGGCCTGCGGCTTGGCGCAGGCGCCGCTGGACCCGCTGATCGTCTTCCACACGGTCTTCGGAAAGACCGTGCCGGACATCTCGCTGAACGCGGTCGCCAATCTGGGCTATGCCGAGGGGCGCTTCCTGCGCCCCGTTCTGCCGGGCGACACCTTGCGGTCGACGTCCGAGGTGATCGGGCTCAAGCAGAACTCCAACGGGAAGTCGGGCGTTGTCTGGGTGCGGACAACCGGGCTGAACCAGCACGGCGAGGCCGTGCTCAGCTACGTGCGCTGGGTCATGGTGCGCAAGCGGGCCGAGGGCGGCGCGGCCCCCGCACCGACGCTGCCAGCGCTGCAAACCGTCGTGCCGCCCGAAGATCTGGTGATGCCAGAGGGCCTCGATTTCAGCCGGTACGACTTCGCCCTGTCCGGCGAGCCGCACCGCTGGGGCGACTATGAGATCGGAGAAACGATCGACCATGTCGACGGGTCCACGATCCAGGAGACCGAGCATATGCTCGCCACCCGGCTGTGGCAGAACACGGCGCGCGTGCATTTCGATGCCTCCTTCCGCCCCGATGGGCGGCTGCTGATCTACGGCGGGCACGTGATCAGCCTCGCCCATGCGCTCAGCTTCAACGGGCTGGCGAACGCGCAGATGATCGTCGGGATCAACGCCGGCGCCCATGCGAACCCTTGCTTTGCAGGCGACACCGTGCGTGCGTGGTCGGAGGTGCTCGACAAGGCCGACACTCCGGCGCCGGGTGTGGGCGCCCTGCGCCTGCGCCTCGTGGCAGTCCGGACGGGCACCGACCCGTTCACGCTGAAAGGGCCCGAAGGCAAGTACAAGTCCGGCGTGCTCTTGGACCTCGACTATTGGGCGCTGATGCCGAAGTGAGGCGCGTCCCCGCGCGCGGCCGCAGCGACTGGGTGTGGCTCCCGTCTCGACCCTCACGTGCCTGCCTATGGTCTCTCGTGGAGGGAGCAGCGTGTCACGCAGCCCGACGCAATGGCCCGCAATCTGGGCCGGCTCAAGGGTGCCTCAACCCGCGCCTTGCCCTGTCCGCCCCAGGGCGAAGCCGCCCCAAACCTAGGCAGGACGGTCGAAGAGCCCTAAAACCGGGGACATGCGCCGCCTGGGTCTGTTCGCCGTCCTCCTCACACTCTACGCAGGCCCGGCCAAGGCGTGCGGCCTCGCGCTGGCGCTGTTGGTCGACATTTCAGGATCGGTCGACCCGCGCGAGTACCGCATCCAGATCGACGGTCTCGCGGCAGCGCTCCGCGATGGCACCGTCGCAGACGCGCTGATCCGCCAGAACGCGGCCGTGACGTTAATCCAATGGACGGGCGCCAGCCGGCAGGAGATCTCCCTGGGATGGACGCGCATCGACAACTCCGACGCGCTGGAGCGTTTCGCCCGGCAGGTCGAAGCGGTCGAGCGCCCCTGGGCGATGTTCGCTACCGCCATCGGCGAGGCCCTCTCGATCGCCGAGACGGCCCTGAGCGCAGCGCCGGATTGCGACCGTCAGGTCATCGACGTCTCCGGGGACGGTGCCTCGAACGAGGGGATCGATCCGGGTGAGGTGCGCGACCGTCTCGCCGCGAACGGCGTGACGATCAACGCGCTTGTGATCACAGGAAGCGAGCCCAACCTCCTGGCCTATTTCGAGAACGAGGTCATCGGGGGCGCGAACGCCTTCGCCATAGCCGCGAACGGGTATGGGGAGTATCCGGAGCGCATCCGCCGCAAGCTGATCCGAGAGACCGCAAGCGCCGTTTCCCAAATGATTCCCGGGGCCGAATCTCCCATTCCCATGGATGCACGGGGCCAGCGCAGGCATCCGGCCCATGCCGTGATCACAAGCTGTAAATTCGTGATCACGATTGCGGATTTTCCGTGTCACCGCGCCAATTCACCGCGCCCGTGATGCCCTGACCCCCGTGACAAGCCCGCGAGATGGATTAGGAATAACCTCGCCGCCATCACCATTACGGGAGGACAGCCATGGCCGATGTGAACCGGGGGAACCGACCTCTCTCACCCTTCATGATCGGGCCGTATTACCGTCCGCAGATGACGTCCGTTTCGTCGATCATGGTGCGGATCACCGGGATCGCGTCGCTGGGATCGGCCTTTCTCGTGGTGCTGTGGCTTCTGGCCGCGGCAACCTCGCCCGGCGCCTTCGCCGTGGTCGATGGCGTGATGCGCAGCTTTGTCGGCGATCTGGTGATGTTCGGGTTCACCTGGGCCATCTGGTATCACATGCTCGGGCGCTTGCGTCACCTCATCTGGGATTTCGGGCACCTGCTCGATATACGATCTTCGGAGCGTATGGGGCTGGCCATGTTCATCGGTGCCACCGTTCTGGCGCTTTTGACGGCGATCGTGGTGTAAGGAGTTCAACATGGCGTATCTCACGGATCGCAAGCGCGCCCGCGGATTGGGCTCGGCCCGCACAGGCACCGAACATCACTGGCAGATGATGGTCAGTTCGATGGGCGTTGTCCTGGTGGTGCCCATTTTCGTCGTCACCTTCGGCCTCGCCTTCGGGCGCGGCCATGACGAAGTCGTTGCCTACTTCTCAAAGCCGTTCCCCGCGATCGCTACGGCCCTCGCCCTGGTGATCATCATCCTGCACCTGATGCGCGAGGCGCATGAGGCGATCGAGGATTACGTTCACGGCACAGCCGGCAAGCTTGCGCGTGTCGGCGTGAGCGCATTCGCCTATGTCCTTATCGCAACCGGACTTTTCGCACTGGTCCGCCTCGCCCTCTGACCTATACATCCCTCAGCCACGACGCCCAGCGCACTGAGCCAAACGGGAGCCAGCCATGACCGCCTACGAGATCACCCACCACACCTATGACGTTGTCGTCGTCGGCGCCGGAGGCTCGGGGCTGCGCGCCACGCTCGGAATGGCCGAACAGGGGCTGAAGACGGCCTGCGTCACCAAGGTGTTCCCCACGCGCTCGCACACCGTGGCCGCCCAAGGCGGGATCGCCGCCTCGCTTGGCAACATGGGGCCCGACCATTGGCAATGGCACATGTACGATACCGTGAAGGGCTCCGACTGGCTCGGCGATACCGACGCGATGGAGTATCTCGCCCGCGAGGCGCCCAAGGCCGTCTATGAGCTGGAACATTACGGCGTGCCCTTCTCCCGGACCGAGGACGGGCGGATCTACCAGCGCCCATTCGGCGGCCACACCACGCAGTTCGGCGAAGGCCCCCCGGTGCAACGCACCTGCGCCGCCGCCGACCGGACCGGCCATGCGATCCTGCACACGTTGTATGGCCAGTCGCTGAAGCACAATGCTGAGTTCTACATCGAATACTTCGCAACCGATCTCATCATGTCCGAGGACGGGCAGTGCCAGGGCGTGCTCGCGTGGAAGCTCGATGACGGCACCCTGCACGCCTTCAACGCCAAGATGGTGGTGCTGGCCACCGGCGGCTACGGCCGCGCCTATTTCTCGGCCACCTCCGCCCATACCTGCACCGGCGATGGCGGCGGCATGGTCGCGCGGCAGGGCCTGCCGCTCCAGGACATGGAGTTCGTGCAGTTCCACCCCACCGGGATCTACGGAGCCGGCTGCCTGATCACCGAGGGCGCGCGCGGCGAGGGCGGCTACCTGACGAACTCCGAAGGCGAGCGCTTCATGGAGCGTTACGCGCCCACCTACAAAGATCTGGCGAGCCGGGACGTCGTCAGCCGCTGCATGACGATGGAGATCCGCGAGGGCCGCGGCGTCGGCCCGAACAAGGATCACATCCACCTGCACCTCAACCACCTGCCGCCGGAGACACTGGCCGAGCGGCTGCCCGGCATCTCCGAATCCGCGCGCATCTTCGCCGGGGTTGACGTCACGAAGGAGCCGATCCCGGTTCTGCCCACCGTGCACTACAACATGGGCGGCATCCCGACGAACTATTGGGGCGAGGTGCTGGACCCCACCGCCGACGATCCCGATCGCATCGCGCCCGGCCTGATGGCCGTGGGCGAGGCCGGCTGCGCCTCGGTTCACGGGGCAAACCGCCTCGGCTCCAACTCGCTGATCGACCTTGTGGTCTTCGGCCGCGCCGCCGCGATCAAGGCCGGCGAGGTCGTGGACGCCAACGCTTCGAACCCCAAGCTCAACCAAGCCTCGCTCGATCGCGCGCTCGATCGTTTCGACAAGACGCGCCACTCCAACGGCAACATCGGTACCGCCGAGCTGCGGCTGGAGATGCAGAAAACGATGCAGGAAGACGCGGCCGTCTTCCGAACGGACGAAACCCTTGGGTCAGGCGTCACGCGCATGTATGCGGTGGCCGACAAGCTGGGCGACGTGAAGGTGACCGACCGCTCGCTGATCTGGAACTCCGACCTGATGGAGACCCTGGAGTTGCAGAACCTCATGCCGAACGCGCTGGCGACCATCGTGTCGGCCGAAGCGCGCAAGGAAAGCCGTGGCGCCCATGCCCACGAGGACTATCCCGACCGCGACGATGTGAACTGGCGGGTGCACACCCTGTCCCGCGTCAACGGCAAGGTCGATCTCGACTACCGCCCGGTGCATCTCAACCCGCTTCTGGGGCACAACGAGGGTGGGATCGAACTGAAGAAGATCGCACCCAAGGCGCGCGTCTACTGAACAGCAGCATCCAGGGCCTTCGCCCGTCTTTGCGTGTGGGGCAGCAATGCCTCAATCAGAAAGCCACCCGCGCAGCGCAATTGCGGTACACCGCAAGCTCTGGCACTTCAGGGACATGTAGATGTGTATCCCTTGCCGGAAGGAAGTGTGCCATGCGCCGACGTCTCACAGCCGTCTCCCTCGTCGCGATGGTCGGCCTCGTCGCCTGCGATCCCGCCACCATGCCACTGGGCGGAGATCGGGCCGCCGCGCGGGACATCGCCCTACAGCTTGTGGCGGACCGCGATCCGGTGATCGAGCCCGCGCCGGTTGCGCAATGCGTCGGCGCTTCGGCCACGCCCGAGGAAGCCGACGCGCTGATCGCAGCCGGCAATGCCGGCAACTCGTCCGAGGCGCAGGCCGCTCTAACGAAAATCCTCCGCAAATCCAACACGCAAGAGTGCTTGGCCGCCGTGGGCATTCCCGACTTTGTCTGACGGCACGCCCGTGTCTGGTTTTTGTCGAACGACATGCTGCCTTGCGGCGAAGTGGCCCTTGCCAGTACAGGGCCAAAAGCCAGATAGTGGCGCCGTATGAAGGCGATGGCGATGCGCTGCTGTCTCGCTGTCGCACCGCATAACGCCCGCTTTGACGCCAATGCTCGGGTTTCGACTTGGCAAAAAGGCGAGTGCCAAACGGGAAGGTGCTGCTATGAACCCCAAACTTCTTGCTTCGCTGGTTGTTCTCGGGCTGTCCGCCGGGGCGGCCTCCGCCTCTGGCGCGTCCAACGTCTTGAATGCCTGTATTCGAGGGGCGGACTTAACCCCATCGGCCGTTGAAACCGCGCGCGGATCTGCCGACGGGGTCTCGTATGCGCGAGTTGAAGCAGGTGGGCCGGTCGACGAAGATCTTGCCCGGGCAATCAATGCTTGCGCCGATCGCCATGGCGGGAACACAACGGGCCCAGTTACGGCGACACTCGCCACCTCCGGACATAGCGCAAGCGCGGCCTCGGATACGTCGAACCCGCGTCGGCGCCCACCCTACTACAACAACCCCGATCCTTTCCCCCTGTGGCGAAGCTCGCCACAGTGCAACGACACTCCCAGCTACATCTATCGCGGCAATCTCTACTGCGTCGCGGGCCGCTGAGACAGGAAAGGCGTAAGAGCGCAGCTTCATGGTCCAATTCACACTTCCAAAGAACTCCACGATCCGCACGGGCAAGACGTGGCCCACGCCCGAGGGGGCGACGAACGTTCGGAAGTTCATGATCTATCGCTGGAACCCCGATGACGGGGAAAACCCGCGTGTCGACACCTATTTCGTTGACATGGACACGTGCGGGCCGATGATCCTGGACGCGCTCATCAAGATCAAGAACGAGATCGACCCCACGCTGACCTTCCGCCGCTCCTGCCGCGAGGGGATCTGCGGTTCGTGTGCGATGAACATCGACGGGATCAACACGCTCGCCTGCATCTACGGCATGGACGAGGTGAAGGGCGATGTGCGGATCTATCCCCTGCCCCATATGCCCGTGGTCAAGGATCTGATCCCCGACCTGACGCATTTCTACGCCCAGCACGCCTCGATCATGCCGTGGCTGGAGACCAAGACCCAGCAGCCCGAGCACGAATGGAAGCAGTCCATCGACGATCGCAAGAAGCTCGACGGCCTCTATGAATGCGTCATGTGCGCCTGCTGCTCCACTTCCTGCCCGTCCTACTGGTGGAACGGTGACAAGTATCTCGGCCCGGCCGCACTGCTGCATGCGTATCGCTGGATCATTGACAGCCGGGACGAAGCCACGCCGGAGCGGCTCGACGATCTGGAAGATCCCTTCAAACTCTACCGCTGCCACACGATCATGAACTGCGCCAAGACCTGCCCCAAGGGCCTGAACCCGGCCAAGGCGATCAGCCAGATTAAG
>JBCDGG010000092.1:0-21734 GCA_038757905.1 Pseudomonadota bacterium
CCGGGCGTCGAGGGGCTCAAGGGCCCGTTTGGCTGCCTCAACCGCGCCCGCTACGGGATCAGCTGGGGCGTGATGGGCGCGGCCGAGTTCTGCTGGCACGCCGCGCGCCAATACGGGCTCGACCGGGTGCAGTTCGGCCGCCCCCTGGCGCAGACCCAGCTCTTCCAGAAGAAGCTCGCAGATATGCAGACCGAGATCGCGCTGGGCCTGCAGGGCGCGCTGGCGCTCGGCCGGATGATGGAGGCGCACACCGCCGCCCCCGAAGCCATCAGCCTGATGAAGCGCAACAATTGCGGCAAGGCGCTCGCCGTCGCGCGGGAGGCGCGCGACATGCATGGCGGCAACGGCATTCAGGAAGAATACCGCGTCATGCGCCACATGGTGAACCTGGAAACGGTGAACACCTATGAGGGCACCCACGACATCCACGCCCTGATCCTCGGGCGCGCGCAGACCGGGCTGCAGGCGTTCTTCTGAGCCCCGCCATGGCGGAAATCCCGGCAGACGCGGCCCCGGCAATCCGGTATCGCGGTCTGCGCTTTCCGCACGACGGGGCCGTGCTGCCAACCACGGTGAGGTTGGAGCTCCGGGCGGGCTCGTGGCAGCCGGACTACACCGCCGCCGCCCTCGCCGTCGCCACCACGATGGACCGCGCCGTGATCTTCGGCGCGGGAACAGGGCACTTGGCGGCGGTGCTCTCAGGCAAGCTGGGCCTGCCCCATGTCACCGTCGTTGAGGCCCGCCCAGAGGTGCGCGCCTATCTCGCACGGCTGGCCCGGGACAACGGGCTGCACCGGCTGACCGTACTCGCGGAGGCCGACATCGCGTCGCTCGACCCGACGTTGATTTGCGTTGATCTCGACGCCGCCACCCTGCCGCAGGGACTGGACCAATGCGGCGCGCTCCGCGCCCTTGTCCTTCACGTGCCGACAAACCCCGGCGCCGAGACCCTACCGTTTCCAGCGATCGCAAACGCCGGATTGGCCTACTCTCCCGCAGAGTCGGCCGGCCAAGGGCTTGTATTTGCACGCCCCATCACGGCTCCGTGAGCCGATCCCGGAAAACCCTCGGGGCTTGCGCAATTCAGCCTCATTCACACGCCACGGCGTGAGGAGTAGGGTTAATGTGTGCTAGTATCCGGCCAGGAGGCCACCGTTGATGAACACGATGAGCGAGGCGGGGATCGTTCCCGCGATGCCGAACAGCACCGACCCGTCGACGGCGACGGAAAGCTGGCTCGACACGCTGGACGACCACGCCGCAGAGCACGGGTTTCACGTTCGCCTCGGGGCCCGGCATGGCGTTCTCTACACCGAAGACGACGAGAGCCTCCTGCTCGTGTCCTTCGAGAACGCCCCCGCGATCCGGATGGACGATCCCGCCCTGCCCTACGGCCTGAAGGTGGCGGGAAAGGAAGGCTGGTCGCAGCTCACCTTTTACTCCGAGGGCACGACCTGGTTCCGCGATCCGGACGTGTATTCGTTCGTCGACGATCTGGTCGATGACGGGTTCTTCGACCTCTTCGACAACGTGTTCTTCTACGGGGTCGGCGCCGAGGGCTATGCGGCCTGCGCCTATTCCGTCGCGGCACCCGGCGCGCGCGTGCTGGCCGTGCGGCCGCATGCCACGCAAGATCCGCGGCGTGCGGGTTGGGACAAGCGGTTTCCGGGGGCCCGCCGACTGTCGTTCGACGATCGCTACGGCGATGCGCCCGCGCTGCTGGAGGCCGCCGATCAGGCGATTCTCGTCTACGATCCGATGGAGACGGAGGATGCGATGCATGCCGCGCTCCTCGGCCGGAACGCCCTGCACCTGCGCACCCCGCATCTCGGCCCGGATCCGGAGCGGCAACTGGACGACCTGAACGCCCTGGAACGGATCGTGCGCCTTGCCGCGCGCGGCAAGCTGGACGCCCCGGCATTTGCCCGCTTCTGGCGGCGCCGGCGGCAAAGCTCGGCCTATCAGCGGCGCGTGCTGGCCCATCTGCGCCAGGCGGAACGCCCGTACCTGCAAGCCCTGTGGTGCCGGGCCGCACTGCGCCAGGCAGAGAAGCCACGCCTGCGCCGCGGGCTTGAGGACGCCCTCGCCGCGCTGGATGCCGCGGGAAAGGAGCTGCCCCCCGAGCCACCGGCCCCCCCGCGCCTGGAGAGCGCGGCGGGATAGGCAAGACGGCCTACAGGAGGTGCGGGGCAGCGCCCATGCACACGCGGGGCGCAAGCCCGCTTCGCAAAGGCCCGACGCGGCCAAGCCCCGTGCGTCAGCTCAACCCGCCTTCGCGCTCGATGAAAGCGGCAATCTCGGCGATGCCGTCACCGTCGCGCAGGTTCGCCATCACATAAGGCCTGCCCGCCCGCGCGGCGTGCGTGTCGCGCTCCAACTGCGCGCGATCCACACCCACATAGGGCGCAAGATCCGTTTTGTTGACGATCAGAAGATCGGACTTCGTCAGGCCCGGCCCGCGTTTGCGGGGGATGTCCTGTCCGGCGCAGGTGTCGATGACATAAAGGGTCAGATCGGCCAGCTCAGGCGAGAAGGTGGCGGCCAGATTGTCGCCCCCGCTTTCGATCAGAACGAGCGCCAGATCGGGCAAACGCCGGGTCAGATCGTCGATCGCGGCCAGGTTGATCGAGGCGTCTTCGCGGATCGCCGTGTGGGGGCATCCCCCGGTCTCGACACCGCGGATGCGCTCGCCCGGCAGGACCTGTGCCCGCATCAGGAACTCGGCATCCTCGCTGGTATAGATGTCGTTCGTTACCACGGCCATGGAGTGATTGGGCGCAAGCGCCCGGGCCAGCCCCTCGGTCAGCGTCGTCTTTCCGGCGCCCACCGGGCCGCCGATGCCGACGCGCAGGGGGCCGTGGGGGGAGGTCTCCGTCATCTCATGCGCCCTATCCGATTCATCGGCCCACCCTAGCCCATGAGCCGGCCGAGATGTAGCCGGATCGGTGCTGCGTCTCTGGGCAGAGTGCTGTTCTTCAAGGCAATTTCCGCAGCGTCCGAACACCGCTGGCGAACGGCGGCGCCCGTCAAAGCGCTGTCATTCCAGCAACGTCACGCCCGGAAGCGCACCGATCCGGGCCAGATCGTCGGCATAGGCGTCGCGCAGCTCCGCCCGCTCCGCGTCGCTGAAGAACGTCGGCCCCGGATAGGTGGCACCCCGCGGAAAGCGCGTCAGGATCTCCGCGACCCTTTCACGGTCCAGCGTCCGCCCCTTGGCCCGCCGCCGGGCGATCTGATCGAGCGCCTCCGCCGAGGGGCCGGGCCGCACGACATCGTCCACCGCGGCCGCCGCGGCGATGGAGCCCGGCGCCTGCCCCAGAACGAGCGGCAGGAACGCGGCCGGGTGCGCGGCATAGCTCTCATACGTCCAGACCGTGAGGCGATACTCCGGCACGGCGTCGCGAATGCGCTCGATCAGGCGCAGCCAGAACGGCTGGTGCAACCGGGCCGGACCCATCCACTCGAGAAACGGCGCCGTGTCCCGATAGAGTTGCGCCTCGCACCACGCGGAGGGAAAGAACGTGTCTGGCGAGCGCACGGCGAGCAGGATCTCCGTGGCTTCCGGCGCGGCCTGCAGGAGCTTCAGCGCGACGCTGACGCGTTCAGGCGCATGAGGATAGAGGCCGCCCGCCCTCGGCCCGGCGAAATGGCATTCGCCAATGACCTGCTCCTCAAGCACATAGAGACACCGGTCAGCGTCATACTGCGCGGCCACATCCAGCCAGTCCTGCGGGATGGACTTGCCGCGAATGCCATGCGCAATGGCCCGCATGAGCGGCCGGCGCGCCGACATCTTCGGCAGATAAGCGACCCCTTCGGCGTCCAGCAAAGTTTGGTTTGCGCGGATGAGCGCGTCGAAATGGGTGGACGCTGTTTTATGCGCGCCGATGTGCAGGCGCAGCGTGCGGGGCGCGGCTGCTGCCCCTGTCACGTCTTGTAGATCCGGACGGGCAGAGTTTCGTGTCGGAGCGAGGCGAGATCGGCGCCGAACGCGCTGCTCGCGATCCTGTCGCACGGAACATCCTGGGTGTCTCGGGCAAGCGCCGCGACGGTCTCGCCCAGTCGGGTCAGCACCGCCTGCGCCTCGGTCTGGCCCAGCGGGACGGCGCGGGTGGCGCAGGACACGAGGTTCGACGCAAAGCTCTGAAGATAGAGGGCAACGATCCGGGCGGGGGCGAGTCCCAGTTCGCGCGCCGCGACGCCCAGCGCGACGGGAAGCGGGCGCGCCGGCGACGCCGGGCCGCCAAGAGCGGCCACGGTGCGCGCGAGGGCGCCGCCCTGTTCCTCCGTCTCGCGCAGCCGCTCCGCCGACGGGGCCAGGGCGCGCGCCAGATCTGCCAGCGTGTCAGGGTCTTCGCCGCGGAGGCAGGCATGTAGCAGGATCGCGTCGCTGCGGCCCGATCCGAACCGGAGGATGTGGTCGAGCCACACTTCCAACCCAGCGGCATCGGCCACGTCGCCCTCCGAAATGGCCGTTTCCAGCCCGTGCGAATAGGCAAAGCTGCCGAGGGGAAACGCCGGCGACAGCCATTGCGTCAGCCGCAGAAGCGCAAGATCCTCCTCAGCGGCGCTGGCTGCGGCGGCGTCAGTGCGCGTGGTCATGCCCGTGATCCGCGTGCGTGCCGGGTCCGTGGGCATGGCCGAGCGTGCGCCCGTGCCCATAGGCCCCGCCTTCGGGCTGGAAGGGCGCCGTGACGGGTGTCACCGACGCGCCGAGCCGGGTCAGCATGTCGGCAAGCACGTGGTCGTCGCGAATCAGCAGCCGGTCGGCTTCGATCCGGCAGGGGGTGTGCCGGTTTCCGATGTGCCAGGCGAGGCGGGCAAGGCCTGCGCCCGTGATCTGAAGGAGCGCTTCCGGCGCCGCCCGGACCGCGACCGGCGCGCCGTCAGTCAGCTCCAGCCTGTCGCCCTCGTCGAGCGACGTGACTTCGGCCAGATCGACGAGAAACGCGCGGCCCGTGCTGGTCTCCAGCCGTTTGCGGCGCAGAAAGCGCCCCTCATAGTCGAGAGACACGTAATCGTCGGTCTCGTGCGCGGCGCCGCGCACCACGCGATGCGCGCGAGGAAGCTCGCCCATGCCATCGGCCTCATCTGTTGACCGGGCCACCCTAGCGGCCGGTCGGAACGGCGCCAAGGGTCCGGTGGCAGGGCGACGGCGCTTACGCTTCGAAGTGCTTGCGGAAGGCCGCGGCGGGCAGTTCTTCGCGGGTAAGGCCCTGTTCGGCAAGCGTTTCATCCGAGAGGGTCGACAGATGCTCGTAGCATTGCGCGGTGGATTGGGCGCGCGCGAGCATGGTGAAGAACCAAACAACCGCGTCGAACGGCAGACGCAGGACCGACAGAATCTCAACGGGGCGGGCGGGGGAGACATGCGTTGTCATGGATCACTCCTTAATCATTATTGTACACGGATGTATGCAATGCTGCGCTGCAGCACCACCGCCAGGTCGGCACACCCGGTATGCACTCTGAACAAATCTGCGCTCTCGCGCGCGATCATGGTTAACAGGCCCTTTGCGGCAGCATCGTGGCTCGCTTAGGACGGGCTCGGATCCCCCCCTTGCGCCGACGGTCGTCGCCCCATAATCGTGCTCCATGACAGGCTCCTCTCCGCATCAGACCCTCTTGATCGTCGACTTCGGCAGCCAGGTGACGCAGCTGATCGCGCGCCGCCTGCGCGAGCTGAACGTCTATTGCGAAATCGTCCCCTATCAGAATGTCACCGAGGCATTGCTGTCCGAGACGGCGCCGCGCGCCGTCATCCTGTCCGGCGGGCCGGACAGCGTAACGCGTGACGGCGCGCCGCGCCCGCCCTCCGCATTGTGGGGCCTCGGCTTGCCGGTGCTGGGCATCTGCTACGGGCAGCAGGTGATGATGGACATGCTCGGCGGCCGTGTGGAGGCGGGCCACGGCACGGCCGAGTTCGGCCGCGCGAGCGTCGAGCCGACAGAGACGCGTCTGCCGCTGCTCGACGGGTGGTTTGATGCCGGGCCGGAGCAGGTGTGGATGTCGCACGGTGACCACGTCGCGCAGATCGCGCCCGGGTTTGCGGTCTATGGCACCTCGTCCGGCGCGCCCTATGCGATCACGGCGGACACTGAGCGTCGGTTCTATGCCGTACAGTTCCACCCGGAGGTGCACCATACGCCCAAGGGGCGCGATCTGCTGTCGAACTTCGTGCGCGAGGCCGGGTTCACCGGCGACTGGACCATGGGCGCCTACCGGGCCGAGGCCATCGCCGCGATCCGCGATCAGGTGGGCGACGGCCATGTGATCTGCGCGTTGTCGGGCGGCGTCGACAGCTCCGTCGCCGCCGTGCTGATCCACGAAGCCATCGGCGATCAGCTGACCTGCGTCTTCGTCGACCATGGGCTCTTGCGCAAGAACGAGGCGCAGGAGGTCGTGACCATGTTCCGCGACCATTACAATCTGCCGCTGATCCATGCCGATGAAAGCGACCTGTTTCTGGACGCGCTGGCGGGCGTCACCGACCCCGAAGATAAGCGCAAGACCATTGGCAAGCTCTTCATCGACGTATTCCAGAAACACGCGACAGAGGCCGGCGGCGCCGCGTTCCTGGCCCAGGGCACGCTCTATCCCGATGTGATCGAAAGCGTCAGCTTTTCCGGCGGCCCGTCCGTCACGATCAAGTCGCACCACAATGTCGGCGGCCTGCCGGAGAAGATGGGTCTGAAACTGGTGGAGCCCCTGCGTGGCCTCTTCAAGGACGAGGTGCGCGCGCTCGGCCACGAGCTGGGCCTGCCGCCCTCGTTCATCGGGCGCCACCCCTTCCCCGGCCCCGGCCTGGCGATCCGCTGCCCCGGCGAGATCACGCGCGAGAAGCTCGCCATCCTGCGCGAGGCGGACGCGGTCTATATCGACCAGATCCGCAAGCACGGGCTCTACGATGAGATCTGGCAGGCCTTCGCCGCGCTTCTGCCGGTGCGCACCGTTGGCGTGATGGGCGACGGGCGGACCTACGACTACGCCTGCCTGCTGCGGGCGGTGACCTCGGTCGATGGAATGACGGCGGATTACTATCCGTTCTCGCACACGTTTCTGTCCGAGACGGCGACCCGCATCATCAACGAGGTGCGCGGCATCAACCGGGTGAGCTACGACATCACCTCGAAGCCGCCCGGCACCATCGAGCTGGAATGACGGCGCCGCACGCTTGGAGCGGTATCCCGGGGCGCTACCTTGCGGACATGCCCGGTGCACCGCTTCTCCCCCGCCGCTGTCACCTGCGCCGACGTCGGGGGGCGGCCTGCTCAACGGCATCTTCCCGGTACGGCTTCGAAGTTGAGGCTGGCCGTTTCTGTACGGCGGCCGCGACGCGAGGCATGCGAGCACCCGTGAACAATCGGCGGCGCAGCCCCGCAGCACCCTCGACTGTGCGCAGCTGCGGTGCGTCTACGACCGCCCACTCGGGCGAACGGCTGCCCATGACAACAGCAGGGCCCTTGATCCGGGCGAAGCGCAAAGCGCGACCCGGATCCCACCATCACCGCGCCCGTCAGCGCCTTGCGACGGCGGGCGCCCCGCCTTTTTCCGAGCGACAAGCGCGGCAAGCCCCGCTGCCCACATTGGCCGCCGCGCCTCACCGGGCGCGTTGAGCCGAGCGCAGACGACAGCCCCAAACGATGACCGCCCCACCGGACCCTCATGCCCAGACCTTGCCGCAGCCGCAGGCGCGGCCCCTGCTTGCAGCGGCGTGGATGACCGGCGCCATCGCGTCGTTCTCGGCGATGGCGGTGGCCGGCCGGGCGGTGTCGCTCGACCACGACACGTTCGAAATCATGCTGTTTCGCTCGCTCATGGGTGTGGCGATCATGGTGTCGCTTGGGATGGCCTTCGGCCTGCTGCCCCAGATCACACGGCGCAACATGGGCCTGCACACCGTCCGCAACCTCTGCCACTTCGCGGGGCAGAACCTTTGGTTCTTCGCCCTGCCCCTGATCCCGCTCGCGACGCTCTTCGCGCTGGAGTTCACCTCGCCCATCTGGGCCACGCTTCTGGCGCCTTTGGTGCTGGGGGAACGCCTGACGCGCGTCCGTCTGATCGCCGCGGCCGTCGGCTTTGCCGGCGTTCTGATCGTGGCCCGCCCGAACCCGGCCGCGCTGGAGATTGGCGCGCTGGCGGCGGCAGGGGCGGCGCTGGCCTTCGCGGCATCGGCCCTTTTCACACGCAAGCTCACCCGCACCGAAACGACGTTCTGCATCCTCTTCTGGCTGACGGTCATGCAATCCGTCTTCGGCCTGATCTGCGCCGGGATCGACGGCGACATCGCCCTGCCGACGGCGGCGAGCCTGCCGTGGCTCGCGCTGATCGCCCTGGCCGGGCTCTGCGCGCATTTCTGCCTGACCACAGCATTGGGCCTCGCCCCTGCCGGCGTCGTCATGCCGATGGACTTTGCCCGGCTGCCGGTAATCGCCGTCATCGGCATGGCGTTCTACGGCGAGCCGCTGCAATGGGTGGTGGCCGTCGGGGCGGTGGTGATTCTGTTTGCCAACTGGCTGAACATCCGCCGGGGGAAGCCTGCCTCCCCAAAATGTGGCGATTCTGCCTCAAGTTGAGCGTGCGCGGCAGAAATAACGCCGCGTTCAATTTGCCTTTACCCATCCCGCCGGGTCTTTGGGCAAACTCATAAGAAACGGCTGCGGGCGCTCCGTCGCACGCCACCTCAAGGGAAGAGAACACCATATGAAACGACTGGCTTTGGCGTCCGCCGTTTTCGGATCCTGCTCTACGGCCGCCCTTGCGGGCGGTCTGGACCGGACCGGCCTGCCCATGGACATCCTGTTCGAAGACGGAAACTACGTTGAGTTCGGCTTTGCCCGGACCGAGCCGACGCTGTCGGGCCGCGGCACAGGCAATGTCGTTCCATGGACTCTGAATCCTTCTGGCCGGATTGCCGGGGGCACACGCTATCCGGGCACCGGGCTGGGCTTCAACAACGTGTCGCTGGGCTTCAAGTTCGATATCACCGATCAGCTCTCAGCCGCCGTGAGGTTTTCCCAGCCCTTCGGCAGCGACATCGAATACGAAGGCGACAGCGACACGACGGAGCTTGGGGGAACGACAGCCATTGCCGACAGTGAGATGATCACCGCGATGCTGCGCTACAAGTTCGACGAGAACTGGTCGGTGCATGGCGGGATCCGGATCGACCGCGCCTCGGGCAATATCAGCCTGTCGGGCCTTGCCTACGGCATCCCGCAGGCCTTCGTTCCCCCCGGGTCGCCCGCCTTTGCCGGCGGCTTCAACGGCTACAGCGTGGAGCTGGAGCAGCGGACAGACGTGGACTGGCTGGCCGGTTTCGCCTACGAGATCCCGGACATCGCGCTGCGCTTCGCCGTCACCTACAACTCTCCGATCTCCCACGATTTCGAGACGACGGAGAAGTACCTCGGCACCAAGATCGGCACGTCCAGCACCGAGGTTGAGTTGCCGCAATCGGTCAACGTGGACTTCCAGACCGGCATTGCCGAGGACACGCTGCTGTTTGCCTCCTTCCGCTGGGCGGAATGGTCGGAGTTCAAAATCAACCCCGAGCTCTTCAGCGAGGCGTCGGGCGCCGGCTTGGTGGAACTCAACGACGTCCGCACCTGGACGGTGGGCCTTGGGCGCCGCTTCACCGACGATTTCGCGGCGCAGGCCAGCTTCAGCTGGGAAGAGACCGAGAGCGACGATCTGGTGTCGCCCCTCGATCCCAAGAACGGTCTGTTCGCCATCGGCCTCGCCGGGGCTTACGACGTGTCCGAAGAAGTGACGGTGTCGCTCGGCGCCCGATACACGTGGCTCGGCAATGCCCGGCCCGAAACCGGTACGCCCGACACCGCGCGGGCCGAGTTCAACGACAACTCCGCCGTAACCCTCGGCTTCTCGATCGGCTACCGCTTCTGATCGCTGCACCGCCGCCCGGGTGACCTCGCGCCAGAGGCATCCGGGCGGCCGGCCCCAGCGGCGGTCACGGCTCTTGCGCAGGTTCCGGGTCGCGGCATCGGGGCGGCGGCCCTAGCGTCGCGCCATGACCACGCCCATCCTTGCCTCCTCTCGCCTTGTTTCCCGGTCCGGGCTCGACCTGTTGCTTCTGGGTCTGATCTGGGGCGCCTCGTTCCTAACGATCCGCCTCGCGCTCGACGAGGTCAGCGTTCTCTCCTCGGTCTGTCACCGGGTCGGATGGGCGGCGCTGATCCTGTGGGCCGTGATCCTGATCCAGCGGCGGAGCCTGCCCAAGGGCTGGACCGTCTGGGCGGCCTGCCTGGGGATGGGCGTTCTGAACAATGTGCTGCCCTTCACCCTGATGGCATGGGGGCAACTGCACATCGAAACCGGCCTGACCTCCATCCTGAACGCCGCCACCGCGATCTGGGGGGCGTTCGCCGCCGCGCTTTGCTTTGCCGACGAGCGGCTGACGCTTCGGCGGCTGGCGGGGATCCTCTTGGGCTTTGTTGGGGTCGTGACCATCGTGGGGCCCTCCGCGCTCGGCGGGCTGGATCTGCGCTCGGCAGCGCAGCTTGCCGTGATTGCGGGCACGCTCAGCTATGCCGCGGCCTCTGTCTGGGCCCGCACGTTCCTGTCTTCCATCGACCCGCTGGTGGCGGCCGCAGGCATGCTGACCGGGTCGAGCCTGGTGATGATCCCCCTGACGCTGGCGCTCGAGGGCAATATCGACCTGCCGAGCACGGCGACCGGCGCCGCCTCGATTGCGTACTATGCCATCGTCTCTACGGCCTTTGCCTATATCCTCTACTACCGGCTGGTCCGCAGCATGGGCGCGGGCGGCACGATGCTCGTCACGCTCATCATCCCGCCCGTCGCCATCACCCTGGGCGCGCTGGTGCTCGACGAACGTCTGGGCGCCCAGGCCTTTGCCGGGCTCGGCCTGCTGGCGGTGGGTTTGGTGATCGTCTCCTCGGCCCGGACGCGATGAGCCGATTGCACTGGCAGAGCGGCGCGGCCCGGGCTAGACGCACAAGTCATGCGACACGCCCCGCTCCTCTATCCCGATGCTGCCGCGTGGCAGGCCGCCCCCGAAAAACGCGTCGCGCTGTTCGGGATGTCCGGCCTCGGCAAGACCCATCTGGCCGGGATGCTGAGGGCGGGCGGGGGCTGGTTTCACTACTCCGTCGATTACCGGATCGGAACGCGGTATCTGGGCGAGCGCATCGCCGATGCGGTGAAGCGCGAAGCGCTGAAGCTGCCTTATCTGCGCGACCTTCTGATGACGGATTCGATCTACATCGGCTCCAACATCACCTTCAACAACCTCGCGCCCCTGTCGAGCTACCTCGGCAAACCCGGCGATCCGGCCAAAGGCGGCCTGGCCCTGCCGGAATACCGGCGCCGGCAGGCCGAGCACGAGGAGGCGGAGATCTCGTCGCTCCTCGATACGCCGCGCTTCATCGACCGGGCTCAGGCGCTCTATGGGTATCCGCACTTCGTCTGCGACACCGGCGGCTCGATCTGCGAGGTGGTGACGCCCGAAGACCCCGAAGATCCGGTACTGAGGGCGCTCAGCGCGTCGATGCTGCTGATCTGGATCGAAGGGACAGAGGCCCACCGCGACGAGCTGATCCGGCGCTTCGCCCAATCGCCCAAGCCGATGGCCTACCAGCCCGCCTTCCTGACCGAGACCTGGGCCGCCTACCTTGCCGAGAGCGGCACGACGGAGGCCGACGTCGACCCCGACGCCTTCGTGCGCTTCGCCTATGCCCGCGCACTGGCCCACAGGCAGCCGCGCTACGCTGCGATGGCGGCGCATTGGGGTGTCACGGTCTCGGCCGAAGAGGTGGCCGCCGTCACCGACGAGGCCGGCTTCATCACTATGGTGTCGGCTGCGCTTGAACGCGCGCGGGACTGAGCGTATCTCCATCGCCCGCCACGGAGATTGACCGATGCCGATCAAACTGCCCGAGACCCTGCCCGCCTATAGCGTCCTTGCGCGCGAGGGTGTGATGGTCATGGGCGAGGATCGCGCCGCCCGGCAGGACATCCGGCCGCTTCGGATCGGGCTCGTCAACCTGATGCCGAAGAAGATCCAGACCGAAACGCAGTTCGCCCGGCTTGTCGGCGCGACGCCGCTGCAGATCGACCTGTCGCTGATCCGGATGACGGACCACGAAACCAAGAATACCGCAGCGGCGCATATGGCGGAGTTCTACCGCCCCTTCGCCGAGGTCGCGGCCGCGGGCGACAAGTTCGACGGGCTGATCATCACCGGCGCCCCGATCGAGCACCTGCCCTATGAGGATGTGACTTACTGGGACGAGCTGCGCCTGCTGTTCAATTGGACGCAAACCCACGTGCATTCCACCTTCGGCGTTTGCTGGGGCGGCATGGCCATGGCCTATCACTTCCACGGCCTGCCCAAGCACATGCTTGAGGCCAAGGCCTTCGGCTGCTTCCGCCACACCAATCGCGCGCCCGCCTCGCCCTTCCTCAATGGTTTCTCCGACGATTGCGTCGTGCCCGTTTCCCGCTGGACGGAGCTGCGCCGCGCCGAAATCGAAGCGGCCGGGCTGCGCGTTCTCTTGGACAGCGTGGAGGTGGGTCCCTGTCTGGTCGAGGATGCGCGGCAGCGCGCGCTATATATCTTCAACCACCTTGAATACGACAGCGGCACGCTGAAGGAAGAGTACGACCGCGACGCCTCCGCCGGAGATCCGATCAACGTGCCGGCCAACTACTACCCGGAGGACGATCCGAGCCGGCAACCGCTCAACCGCTGGCGAAGCCACGCCCACCTTCTATATGGCAACTGGATCAACCAGATTTACCAGACGACGCCCTTTGACGCCGATGCCATTGGAACGGAGCCCTCGTAGGCTAGGCCTGCTGTGCTGCGTGGCCCTGGCGTTCTTGGCGGGCTGCGGGGCGCGGAACGGAGGCGAGGCAGTGAGCTCAGCAGACGCGGCGCGTGCCGGCATCCCCATTGCCCTGACGGCGGACGCCTATCCGCCGACCGGGCGCATCGTCTCGGCCGGGGAGACGCGCATCCATGTGCACGAAGAAGGGCCCGCGAACGGGCCGGCGGTGGTTCTGATCCATGGCGCCTCCGGCAACAGCCGGGACTTCTCGTTCGACCTGACGGGACGGCTCGCGGGCGCCTACCGCGTACTGGCCGTCGACCGGCCGGGGCATGGGCACAGCCCGGCCCTGCATGACCGCGGCGAAAGCCCGTTCGAGCAGGCCGCGGCGCTGGATGCGGCGATGGACAGGCTCGGCGTCGCGCGGGCCGTGCTCGTCGGCCATTCCTATGGCGGGGCCGTCGCCATGGCCTGGGCGCTGCAGAACCCGGAGCGCGCGGCCGGTGTCGTGTCGCTCGGCGGGGCGACCATGCCCTGGCCCGGCGGGCTGGGCGCCTGGTACCGGATCGCCTCCTCCGGGGTGGGCGGGGCGACGGTGGTGCCGCTGATCTCGGCCTTTGCCGGGCCCGGGGTGGCGGAGCGCTCGGTGGACGCGGTCTTCGTCCCGCAGGCGCCACCGCCGGGCTATGCCAACTATGTCGGCGTGGGCCTTGCCCTGCGCGCCTCTTCGCTGCGCACGAATGCCAAGCAGGTCAACGCGCTGAAGCCCCATGTCACCGCCATGGCGCAACGCTACTCCGCGCTCCGCCTTCCCGTCGAAATCGTGCACGGGTCGGAGGACGAAACCGTGCCCGTCCGCATCCACGGCGCGCGCATGGTCGAGCTGATCCCGAACGCCCGGCTCACCGTGCTGGATGGCGTCGGCCACATGCCCCATCACGCCGATCCCGAGGCCACCGTCGCCGCGATCGACCGGGTCGCCAAACGCGCCGGCCTGCGCTGAGCGGACCGTCCCAGGATCGGCGCAGAACCTCGCCCGGCGCGGGGGGACTTTGCTGGCCGAACAGGGCCTTCGCCGGGCCGAGCGGGCGCAAGCGCCGTTGCCTCGGGCCAACCCGGCCGCCATAGTGACCCACCACCGAGACTGCCACGAGGACGCCCCCATGAGCCTGCCTTTTGACGGTGCCATCAGCGCCTACTACAAAAAGGACGCGCCCGACGCCGTGCGGGAGGCCGTCAAGGCGGCCGGTGGGAAGACGATCCTCGAGGCGCCGTACCCCTATGACGGCCGCATGAACAAGAAAGAGTACGAGGCGACGCTCGAAGCGCTGCAGATCGAACTCGTCAAGCTGCAGGCCTGGGTCAAGAAAAGCGGGACACGCCTGTGCATTCTGTTCGAGGGGCGGGACGCGGCCGGCAAGGGCGGCACCATCAAGCGCTTTCGCGAGAACCTGAACCCACGCGTCGCCCGGACCGTTGCCTTGACGGCCCCGAATGATCTGGAAAGGAGCGAATGGTACTTTCAGCGCTACATCCGCCAGCTTCCGGCCGGGGGCGAGATCGTCCTCTTCGATCGGTCGTGGTACAATCGCGGGGTGGTGGAGAAGGTGTTTGACTTCTGCACCGACGAGGAACGGCAACGCTTCTTTCAGCAGGTCAACCCGCTGGAGCGATCTCTGGTGCAGGAGGGCATCCACCTGATGAAGATCTGGCTCAATGTCGGACGAGCGGAGCAGTTGAACCGGATGCTTGCCCGGGAAGCGGACCCGCTGAAGCAATGGAAGCTGAGCTGGATCGATGTCGAGGGGCTGAACCGCTGGGATGCCTATTCGGAGGCCATCGCCGAAACCCTCGGCTACACCCACGAGCAGGAGGTGCCGTGGACCCTGATCCGCTCCGACGACAAGCGCCGCGCGCGCATCGCCGCGATCCGCAGCGTCCTGAGCCGGGTGGAGTATGACGGCAAGTCCGCGGCGACCGTCGGCACCCCGGACCCGGAGATCTGCGGAAGCCCAGCCCTCTGGCATGCCTAAACGCGGCTACCATCACGGGAATCTGCGGCAGGCGCTTGTCGATGCCGCGCTGGGCCTCATCGAGCAGAAGGGGCCGCAGGGCTTTACCCTGTCCGAGGCGGCCAAGGCGGCCGGCGTCACCCCCGCGGCGGTCTATCGCCATTTCGAAGGGCGCGACGATCTGATCGCCGAGGCCGCGCTTCAGGGCTACGAAATCTTCGCCGACGTCATCGACTATGCCTACAAGGAGGGGGGGCCCAGCGCGCTCTCGCGGTTCGAGTCGACTGGCCGGGCCTATCTGGCCTTTGCCGCGCGCTACCCCGGGCAGTACCAGGCCATGTTCGAATCCGGGATCTCCGTCCAGCGGACGCCGGAACTGGCCCATGCGGCCGAGCGCGCGCGAGAGACGCTGGAACGCGCGGCGCGGGAATTGTCTGAGCACATACCGGAGGATAGGCGCCCGCCCGCTGCAATGTTCTCGGCCCATATCTGGGCGATGTCGCATGGGGTGGTCGAGCTCTATCTCAGGGGCGCCCCGGGCGGGCGGGCCCCTTTTACGCCCGAGACCCTTCTGGAAAGCGGCATCGGTATCTATCTAAGGGGTCTGGGATTGATCCCGCCCGATCATTAGGCACCTGGCCCGGTCGTCGCTCTTTTGTGCAGTGTCACCGGCACCGCACACGGCAGGATGCCGTTTTGGAGCGGTTGGCGCGGCGCGCCGGATCGCCTAACCTCGGCCGCGGTGGGTTCGGTCCGTACATCTGGAGGTACAGGAATGCTCGTAGCCGTCGGGGCGATCACGCGCAGGCGCCCGCAGGTGTTCGCCCAGTTGCTGGCGAGCTTCGCGGCCATGCAGCGTCCGCCCGGCTGCGAGGTGGTGTTCGTTCTGGCAGAAAATGACGACACTCTGAACGTCACCCCTCAGGTGGAGGCGTTTCGCGCCCAGGTGCCGGAAGAGGTGCTTCTGGGCCTCGAAAGCCGGCGCGGCATTCCGATGGCGCGCAACAAGGTGCTGGATATGGCGCTGGCGGCCGGCGCCGACATTCTGACCTTCGTCGATGACGACGAGATCGTGCGCCCGGACTGGCTGACACAACTGATCGCCGGGATGGAGGCACGCCAGCTCGATCTCGGCGGGGGCCCCGTGCGCCTGACGGAGACGTCGGAGCCGATGACGCGCTGGAACCGGGCCGTCTACACGCACCTCACCTATCGCGCCAAGAAGCGCAATGTGCGGCGCGCGGCCTATGTCGCCGAAGGCACCGACCATGAGGTGAACGTCTACACCAACAACTGGGCGTGCCGCCTTGCTGCACAGCAGCGGCTCGGCGTCCGATTCGACGAGCGCCTGCAGGATACGGGCGGCTCCGACACGCGGTTCAGCCTCGACATGAAAGCCGCTGGCGCCCGCATCGGCTGGATTCCGGATGCCTGGGTCGAGGAGCCGACGCCCACTAAGCGGCTCGGTTTCGGCTATCACTACAGCCGCGCCCGCGACCAGGCGACGAACGCCGTCATCCTCTCCGGGCGCAGCCGGATCAACGCCTACATGCACGCGACGGCGCGCATGCTGGAAGCCATCGTCGCGGTTCCGCTCCTGCCCTTCACGGGCGGCTCCGGGGCGGCGCGCGCGGTCTTCAAGGTGGGCATGGCCGTCGGCCATGTGCGCGGCTCCTTCGGCCGCCAGAGCCACCATTACGATCCCGCCGCCGCGCATTTCCACGCCGAGGTCGAGAGCTAGGCGGGCGGCCCAGCAGCCCGACCCGGTCTGGATGCGGCTCCGCGCGGCCGCATGAGCCCCCGCGACGGGCCGCCTAGACCTGCAGTTCCGGCAGCATTGCCGCGGCCGCCGCCGACGGAGGCGTCAGAGCGGCGCGATCCTCCCCCGGATAGAACCGCGCGCGCGTCGCGGTGGCGAGCGGCGGCGGGCTGAGGATCTGGACCTGCGGCCCGGTCCGCGCCGTCTCCTCCGCCCAGGAGCGGGCGAGCGCGATCTGCGCCGCCTTGGTCGCCCCGTAGCTGCCAAAGAACGGCGCGCCGCCGCGCGGGTCGTCGAAGAACAACGCCCGTCCCCCGGCGCGGGCCTGCAGCAGCGGCGCGACATAGGCGATCAGACGGCGGGTCGCCTCGACATTGATCGTCCAGCTCTTCTGCCAGTCCTTGGCGTCGATCATCGGCGTGGGCGTCAAAGGGGCCGCATGGATCGCCGTATGCGCCCAGAGATCCAGCCCGCCCCAGCGTTCATGCACCGACCGGCACATATGCTGCATCGCGCCATCATCCGTGATGTCGAGCGGCGCCAGCGTCGCTTCGCCCCCCTGCGCCTTGATCCGGTCGTCCAACTCCTCGAGCGCGCCCGGTGTGCGCGCCACGGCAAGGATGTGAAACTCCGGCGCGAGCGCTTCGGCGAGCGCCGCGCCCAGGCCGCGCGAGGCGCCTGTCATGAGAGCGAGCTTGGTCATCGCGGCGGTGTGAGACCACCCGAGGCCGAGGTCAAGCCCCTGCCCGCCCTAGACCGGGTCCGGCATCGCAAGCTGGGTCACCCCGGAGGCCCGTTCGATCACCAGCCGGACCGGCTCGATCCGGACGACGCGCCCGCCCAGCAGCCGGTCGCCCACTTCGACACGCGTGATGCGCCCGCGCGCCGACCGTACCAGCGCGCGCCGCCTGTCCGGCGCACCGAACACGCCGATCAGCGCCGGCTGACCCAGGTCGAGCCCGTTGCCGATGGTCGCTGCGCGCTCTGCAATGGATGGGGTGGCTGTGGCCAAGGATCCGCTCCCGCTATTGGAAGCGCGGGGTTTAGCCAAGCCGCGAGCGGAGGACGAGGGGCCGCTGCGCCCGATCCGGCGCAAGCATGCCGATGCCCCGGCGTCCGTCGGCGCGCCTCTGCTCAGCAGACATCAAGGTCGCAGCGTAACCGGTTGACCGCCAGCGCTATTCGGCGGCGGCCTTCACGATGAAGCCCTGCTCGATCATGTCCGACGGCGACACCGGGTAATCGCCCGAGAAACACGCGTCGCAGTAGCGCGGCCGCGCCGGATCCCGGCCGTTTGCCTCGCCCACCGCGCGGTAGAGACCGTCCAACGTGATGAAGCGCAGGGACGTGACGCCGAGATGGGTGCGCATCTCCTCCTCCGACATCGTCGCCGCCAAGAGCTTTTCGCGCTGCGGGGTGTCGACCCCATAGAAGCACGGCCACGCCGTGGGCGGCGACGCGATCCGGAAATGCACCTCCGCCGCGCCCGCATCGAGGATCATCTCCTTGATCTTGCGGCTGGTCGTGCCCCGCACGACCGAATCGTCCACAAGGATGACCCGCTTGCCGCGAATGAGCGCGCGGTTGACGTTGAGCTTCAGCCGGACCCCCATGTTGCGGATCTGCTCCGTCGGCTCGATGAAGGTCCGCCCCATATATTGGTTGCGGATGATCCCCATCGCGTAGGGAATCCCCGATTCCTGGCTGAATCCGATGGCCGCGGGCGTGCCGCTGTCGGGCACGGGGCACACAAGATCCGCATCTACGCCCGCCTCGCGCGCCAGCTCGACGCCGATCTGACGGCGCGTCTCGTACACCGAGCGGCCGCCGAGAATCGAATCGGGGCGCGAGAAATAGACATGCTCGAAGATGCAGAAGCGCGGCTGGCGCTGCTCGAACGGGCGCGAGGAACGGATGCCGTCCTCGGTGATGACGACCATCTCGCCCGGCTCCACCTCGCGCAGGAACTCCGCCCCGATGATGTCGAGCGCGCAGGTCTCCGAACTCAGGACCCAGCCGTCGCCCACCTTGCCCAGCACCAGCGGGCGGACGCCGAGCGGGTCGCGCACGCCAATGAGCTTGGTACGCGTCATCGCCACCACAGAGAACGCCCCCTCCACCCGGCGCAGGGCATCCTTCATGCGTTCCGGCACGTCGCGCTGCAGCGAGCGCGCCATCAGATGGATGATGCACTCCGAATCCGACGACGACTGGAAGATCGACCCCCGGTCGATCAATTCGCGGCGCAGCGATGTGGCATTGGTGATATTGCCGTTATGCGCGATGGCCGCGCCGCCCATCGAGAACTCGCCGAAGAAGGGCTGCACGTCCCGTATCGCCGTCTGGCCCTTGGATCCGGCCGTCGAATAGCGCACATGCCCGATCGCCAGCGTGCCCGGAAGCGTCTTCATCACCGCCGGGTTGGTGAAGTTGTCGCGCACATAGCCGAAACGGTGCGCCAGCTGAAAGCCCCCCTCGGGCGTATAGGCCGCGATCCCGGCCGCCTCCTGCCCCCGGTGCTGCAGCGCATGCAGACCGAGCGCCACGAAGGTCGAGGCATCGGTAACCCCGACAACTCCAAAGACCCCACATTCCTCACGGAGTTTGTCGTCATCGAAGGGATGTGCAGGGGGAAAGGCGGCTTCGGACACGGGGCGTGGGCCGTCGGCTGGCATGTGGCATCCTGTAACGAGCAAGCAGCGAGGGTCACATAGCGCGTCACCAGCCTTCTGTCACCCTCACGTTACGTTGCGGTCCGCATCTGCGCTGGGGGGTTCCGCGACGGCCAAGAATCGGGCGTCATGCACGCAACGGAGGCGCACGACCGCCCGGCCATCGCTGTCGGGCGGCGGGCCATCACTGGGAGAGCGCAAATGACCAAACTCGCAGCGGAGTTCATCGGAACCTTCTGGCTTGTCCTCGGGGGGTGCGGCGCGGCCGTGCTCGCCGCGGGCACCCCGGATGTGGGGATCGGCTGGCTGGGCGTCAGTTTCGCCTTCGGCCTCACCGTGCTGACCGGCGCCTATGCGCTCGGGCACCTCTCGGGCGGGCATTTCAACCCCGCCGTCTCGCTCGGGCTGATGGCCGCGGGCAAGTTCGACGCGAAGGACCTGTTGCCCTACTGGATCGCCCAGACCCTCGGCGCCGCCGTCGCCGCGGTCGTGCTCTACGTCATCGCGACGGGACAGGCCGACAGCACCGGCGTGGGCGGCTTTGCCAGCAACGGCTACGGGGCGGCCTCGCCCAACGGATACTCGATGATGGCCGGATTGGTGACAGAGGTCGTGCTCACGGCCATGTTCCTGATTATCATCCTCGGCGCCACCTCGGCCAAGGCGCCGGCGGGCTTCGCGCCGATCGCGATCGGCCTCGGCCTGACGCTGATCCACCTGATTTCGATCCCGGTGACGAACACCTCGGTCAACCCGGCCCGCTCCACCGGTGTCGCCCTCTTCGCCGACGGCCCGGCGCTGGCCCAGCTCTGGCTCTTCTGGCTGGCTCCGCTCGCCGGCGGCGCAATCGGCGGCCTCCTCTGGCGGGCCCTGCTGACCGATCCGGCCGACAGCTAGCCCCGTCGCCCACCCCGACGGAAAAGGGGGCGCGGCCCGCACCGCGCCCCCTCTTATCCTTGGGCCCTCTCCAAACCGGGCCCCTCTTCATCTTGCCCGAAATATCCCGGGGGGCTCGGCACAGCCGAGCGGGGGCAGCGCCCCCTCCCCGTCTCACATCCGCGAGGCGACGTTTTCCCAGTTGACCAGGGCGTCGAGGAAGTTCGTCAGATAGGCCGGCCGCTTGTTGCGGAAGTCGATGTAGTAGGAGTGCTCCCACACATCGCAGCCCAGAAGCGCCGTCTGGCCGAAGCACAGCGGGTTCACCCCGTTCTCCGTCTTGGTCACCTTGAGCGATCCGTCCGTGTCCTTGACGAGCCACGCCCAGCCGGAGCCGAACTGGCCCGCGCCGGCGGCGGCGAATTCTTCCTTGAAGGTATCGACCGAGCCGAACGCCTCCGTCAGCGCGCTTTCCAGCTCGCCCGGCATGCCCGGCGGGCCCATCATCTCCCAGAACTGGACGTGGTTCCAATGCTGGGAGGCGTTGTTGAACATGCCCGACTGCGCCACGGCGCCCGCCTGATAGGTGCCGGCGACGATCTCTTCGAGCGCCTTGCCCTCCCACTCGGTACCCGCGATCAGCTTGTTGCCGTTGTCGACATAGGCCTTGTGGTGAATGTCGTGGTGGTATTCCAGCGTTTCGCGGCTCATGCCGTGATCGGCCAGCGCATCGTGCGAATAGGGCAGATCGGGAAGGGTGAAGGACATGGGGCTCTCCCGTTGGGTGGTTGTCTTTCGCGGTAGATGACGTGCGCCCCGGCCCGCGTCAAGCCGCCGCGCCGAGCCGGACCCTGCCCGGGGCTATACCCGAGGCCATAGCCGCAGCAATGCGAGGGTCTCCGCCCGGAGCATTGCGGGAGCCGCGGCGCAAATTCGCCATTGCGCCGCATTGCCGCCCGATGTTTCGCTATCATTAACCGCAATGCGCCTATGCCCGACAGGGTCCCGGCGCCTGTGACGGGGCACCGCGGCGCGGGAAGGACGTTTGGAACATGGCCGGCCGGGCGACGTATACGATCCTATCCATGATGAAGGACGAGGGGCACAGCCTGCTCGAATGGGTCGCGTTCCATCGCCATATCGGCTTCGACAATCTGTGCGTCTACACCAACGATTGCTCCGACGGGACGGACAGGATGCTGATCCGGCTCCAGGAGCTGGGCGAGGCGCATCACTTCCGGAACGACGTGCCCGCGGGCCGCAAGCCCCAGCCCCACGCCCTCGCGCTGGCCGGCGACAATCCGCAGGTGACGAACACGGACTGGGTGCTGACGCTCGATGCCGATGAGTTCGTCTCGATCAAGACGGGCCGGGGCTGGGTGAAGCACCTCGTCCAGGCGGTTCCGGAGGACACCGACGCCATCGCCCTGACGTGGCGCTTCTTCGGGGCCAACGGGGTCGCGCCCTGGGATCCAGGCCTCGTGACCGAGACGTATACAAGGGCCGCGCCGGACCAGTTCCGCAAGGGCTGGGGCGTCAAGACGATGTTCCGCCCGTTCGAGCACATGAAGTTCGGCATTCACCGGCCCTCGATCCACAAGGC
>JBCDGG010000093.1:0-21672 GCA_038757905.1 Pseudomonadota bacterium
CGCGTGTGAGGCGGTGGCCAACAACGTCAAAGGCACGCTGGCGATCCCGCACGCCTATGGCCGGTTGCAGTTCGGCGAGGATCTGGAGCTGCATTTCCGTACCATGATCGGCACCGGCGCCAACCCCAACGTTGCTGCGGTGGTGGTGATCGGGATCGAGCCCGGCTGGACCAAGCGCATCGCCGACGGCATCCGCGAGACGGGAAAGCCCGTGGCGGAGTTCTCCATCGAGCAGAACGGCGATTTCGAGACGATCCGCGCGGCCTCCTGGGCGGCCAAGCAGTTCGTCCACCAGACGACCGAGTACCAGCGCGAGGAGTGCAACATCTCGGAGCTCTGGGTCTCCACCAAATGCGGCGAGAGCGACACGACCACGGGGCTGGGCTCCTGCCCGACGGTGGGCAACATGTACGACAAGCTGCTGCCCGAGGGGATCACCGGCTTCTTCGGCGAGACGTCCGAGATCACGGGCGCCGAGCATATCTGCCAGAAGCGCGCGGTGAACGAAGAGGTCGGCGAGCGCTGGTACAAGATGTGGAAGGCCTATCAGGACGATGTGATCTTCGCCCATCAGACCGATGACCTGTCCGACAGTCAGCCCACCAAGGGCAACATCGAAGGCGGCCTGACCACCATCGAGGAAAAGGCGCTGGGCAACCTCGAAAAGATCGGCCGCACCTCGCAATACATCGACATCCTGGAACCGGCCGAAGCGCCCGGCGCCGGCAACGGCCTTTATTTCATGGACAGTTCCTCGGCCGCGGCCGAATGTGTCACGCTGATGGCCGCGGGCGGCGCCGTGATCCACACCTTCCCGACCGGGCAGGGCAACGTGGTGGGCAACCCCATCGTGCCGGTGATCAAGATCACCGCGAACCCGCGCACCGTGCGGACTATGGGCGAGCATGTCGATGTGGACGTCTCCGGCATTCTGCGGCGCGAGATGACGATCGACGAAGCCGGCGACGCGCTGATCGACATGATCTGCCGCACCGCCAATGGCCGCAACACCGCCGCCGAAGCGCTGGGACACCGGGAATTCTCGATGACCAAGCTCTACCGCAGCGCCTAAGAAACGAGTGGGGGGCCCCTCACGGGCCGCCCGCCCCGGACTTCGATGACGCCATCAACAGAACGTTTGTCTCTCAAGGATGCCGAGGCCCTGATCCGGGGCGCCCTGATCGCTGTTGGCGTACCCGAGATGTCTGCCGCATCCGTTGCCCTTGCCCTGGTTTCGGCCGAGGCCGAGGGGCAGGTGGGCCACGGCTTCTCCCGTTTGGCCGATTACGCGGCGCAGGCTCGCAGCGGCAAGATCCGGGCGGACGCGGAGCCCATTGTCGACGTTGTCGCGCCCACGGTGCTGCGCGTGGATGCCGGACACGGCTTTGCCTTCCCGGCGCTGGATGTGGCCGTGGACGAAGGCTGCACGCTGGCCGACCGCATGGGCATGGCGAGCATGCTGGTCACTCGGTCGCACCATTGCGGGGCTCTGTCGCTTCAGGTGGATCGGATCGCCCAGCGCGGCCTGATCGGTCTGATGGTGGCCAACTCGCCGCCCGCGATCGCCCCCTGGGGCTCCAACGAGCCGGTGTTCGGGACCAATCCGATTGCCTTCGCGGTGCCCCGCATCGGCCAGCCCCCGCTGGTGATCGATCTGTCGCTGTCGGTCGTGGCCCGCGGCAAGATCATGAACGCCCGCAAGCTGGGCAAGAAGATTCCCGAAGGGTGGGCGCTGGATCGCGACGGTCACCCCACGGTCGAACCCGAGGACGCCCTTGCAGGATCCATGGTGCCGATTGGCGGGCCGAAGGGGACCGCGCTTGCCCTCATGGTCGAGGTTTTGGCAACCACGCTGACGGCGGCGAACCCGAGTTCGCAGGTGTCGTCGTTCTTCACCGCCGACGGGCCGCCGCCCGGCACCGGGCAGTTCCTCATGGCGATCCGGCCGCATGACGCGGACGCCTTCGGGGACCGTTTGGAAGCCTTGCTGGGTCACATCGCCAGCCTGGAGGGGACACGCCTGCCCGGCGCACGCCGGGCCGCCGCGATCAAGGCCGCGCGGGCGGAGGGCATCGACGTCCCGGTCGCTTATGTCGAGGCCGCGCGCAGCATGGCCGCGGCGCATGGCTGACACTCCCGCGTCCCTGGTCGAACGCGTCCAAGTGCTGCTGCCGGGGATTTTGATCGCGGGCATCATGGCCTTGGCGAGCCAGTTTGTGTCCGAGCATTATGGCGCGCCGGCGATGCTGCTCGCGCTTCTCTTCGGGATCTCGCTCAACTTCCTGGGCGACACTAAGGCCAAGCCGGGGATCGACTTCGGCTCGCGTCAGATCCTGCGCATCGGCGTGGCGCTGCTGGGCGTGCGGATCAGCGCGGACGTGCTGACCCTGCTGGGATGGCCAGTGATCGCCCTCGTCGTCGGGGCCGTTGCGGCCACGATTGCGTTCGGCCTGCTGTCCTCGCGCCTGTTCGGGTTTCGTTATCGCTTCGCGTTTCTTTCGGCGGGTGCGGTGGCCATCTGCGGCGCTTCGGCCGCCATGGCGATTGCGGCGATCCTGCCGAAGGACGAGCGCTCCGAGGAGCGGCTGATCTTCACGGTCGTGGGGGTGACGCTGCTGTCCACCGTTGCGATGATCCTCTACCCCGTGCTGTCCGCCGCGCTCGGCTTCGACGACCGCGTGACCGGGATCTTCATCGGAGCTACGGTGCACGACGTGGCGCAGGTCGTGGGCGCGGGCTATTCGGTGTCGGACGAGGCGGGAAACATCGCCACGCTGGTCAAGCTTCTGCGCGTGATTCTGCTGGCGCCTGTCGTCGTGCTCGGCGTGCTTGCCATTCGCGCGCTCGTCGCCGCCGAGGCCGGCGCAAAGGAGCGCCCGCCCATCGTGCCGCTGTTCGTGATCGGCTTCATCGTCCTGGCCGGGCTGAGCACGGCGGGCGCGATCCCGGCGCCGGTAATAGACTGGACGGCGCGCGCCTCCGGCTGGCTACTGCTGACGGCCATCGCGTCGGTCGGGATGAAGACGCGCCCGCAGGAAGTGATGCAGGTCGGCCTGCCGGCCGCGCTGTTTCTCGTCGCGCAGACGGTGTTTCTCGCGGTCATCATCACGCTCGGTCTACGCGCGCTCTCGCTCTGAGCCTTTGCCCAACCGCCCTGAAAGGAGACCCCCATGCATACCCACATTCTCATACCGGTTGCGCTCGACCATGAGGACATGGTGCCTAAGAAGCTGGAGGTGGCCCGCCGCATGCTCGCCGATGGCGGGCGTATCACGCTTCTCACGGTGCTGGAGAACGTGCCCGGCTTCGTGGCGGAGTTCGTCGATCTGAAGCCCGAGAACCACCTGAGCGCCCATATCACCGAGAAGCTCGGCGCCATCTCCGCCGGGGCTGCCGACATCTCCACTGCTGTCGTAAAGGGAAAGGCGGGGGTGGAGATCGCCGCCTATGCTCAGGAAAACGGTGTCGACATGATCATTGTCGGGTCGCACCACCCCACGGCGACCGACTACTTCCTGGGCTCTACCGCTTCGCGCGTGGCCCGCCGCGCGCCCTGCTCCGTCTACATCCTGCGCTCGTAACCCCATGCGAAAACGGGCCCGCACACCAGATGCAGGCCCGCTTGATTGCGCTCGGTTGCGGATCAGACGACGCTGAAATCCTCGTCGATTACGCCCGCGAGCGAGATCGTCAGCGAGCCTTCCGCGCCAGCCGCGTCGGCGGCAAGATCGGCGATCAGATCGGCGGCGTCGGACAGGCTGTCGTCCCGGTCGTCGCGATCGTAAAGCGCGTTGACGGCCAAAGCGTCGTCCACGTCCCACAGGCCCTCCACCGCAGCGAAGGACTTGCCGAGGGCCACCTTGTCGTCGACCACCTGCGCATCCGCCGGAGAGCCCGTCTCGGCGCGCGCGCCGTTGATCAGCGCCAGCATGAACTCCGGCCGGCTGACGTTGCCGTTGGCAAGTTCGCCGATCCAGTAATCGCGCCCTTCGCTGTCGGCTTCCCGCTCGAAGAGGTTGAGATAGGCCGCGTCGACGAGCCCGCCGTGGTCGTCTTCCGTGGGCAGGCGTTCGGCCGTCTCATCCTGGGTGAAGAAGCTCGACGCGATCTCACCGATGGTCATGCCGCCGGCGAGTTCGGTGCCCCAGTAGTAGAGGCCCAGCGCATCGGGGGCCCGGTCGAAATAGGCGACGTAGAGCTCGACGATCTGGTCGAGCTGGCCTTCGGAGAGCGAGGCCGCCCCGCTGATCGCGGTCAGATCCAGCCCATCGTCGGAGAGGAACGTGAAGTCGTCCCCAAAGCCCAGGGTTTCGACCCCGGCGAACGTGTCCGTGCCCGACCCGTCGGCGGCACGATCCATGGCGATGACATTGGTTGCCGAGAGCGTCAGGGCGTAGTGCGACGACACGCCGGAGACGAGGGCGGTGTCGTTGCCGTCGCCACCGACAAAGATGTCGTTGCCGTTCCCGCCATTGAACGTGTCGTCGCCGCCCTTGCCGTTGACCACATCGTTGTCGTCGCCAGTTGCAAAGGTTTCAGCAGTGTCGTCGCCGATGATGAAGTCCACATCGCCGCTGCCATCCGATTGCAGCACGTCGACCGGGATCAGCACACCGTCGAGGACATGGACGATGCCGTTCGCGGCGCCGATGTCGGTGTCGATGATGGTGGGATCGGGAAGGTCCGGGTCGGCGTCGATCAGAGACGTCCCGTCGACGGTGAGGTCGGCGCCGAAGAGCGTCGAGATCGTATCGGAGCCGAGCAGGGCATCGGCGTTCTGAACGCCGGGGGAGACGTGGTAGGTCAGGATGCTGGTCAGCAGCCCGATCGGGTCGCCACCGCTGAGCGCGGCGAGGCTGTCGACGATGAACCCAAACGCCTCGCCTTCGTCTTCGCCGGCGTAGCCCAGCGTCTGGGCGAGGGCGAGGAACGCCGCGTCGTTCGGAGCGAAGACGGTCAGGGCGGCGTTGGGATCGTCGAGCGTTGCCGCAAGGTCTGCGGCCTGAACTGCGTTGAGGAGCAGATCGAAATCGTCGCCATTGCTGTCGAACGCGCCGCCGGAGCCCGCGACGATATCTGTGATCGTCGTGTTGCCTTCAATGTCGAGCGGAACGAGCACCCTGTCGATGGCTTGGATCGTACCGTTCGATGCGGGGATGTCCTCAATGGCGATGGTTGGATCGGCGAAGTCTGGTTCGGCGTCGACCAGCGCGCCTCCGTCGGCGGTGAACGTCGCGCCTTCCAGGAGCGTGGAGATGCTGCCGGCGGCGTCGATCTCCGCGGCGGACTTCGCGCCCCCGGACACGTGGTAGAGCAGGACATTCGTCAGAACCGGGAGCGGGTCGCCCTCGCCGAGTTCCGTCAGAGCGTCGACAATTGCGCCGAAGACGGCATCCTCGTCGGTCGGGTCGCCGGCATAGCCGAAATCGGCCGCAAGCGCGGCAAAGGCGGCATCCGTCGGTGCGAAGACGGTGACATCGTCCAGATCGCGCACCGTCTCTACGAGGCCTGCGGTGTCGAGGGCGCGCACCAGCAGATTGAAATCGTCGGAGCCGGCGGCAATGTCGACGATGTTGTCGAGCGGCGGCGCGGAGTTGCCCGGGATGTCGACCGGCAGCAGAACCTTGTCGATGGCCTGGATCGTGCCGTTGGAGGCGCCGATATCGGCGGCGGCGATCGTCGGATCGGCAAGGTCGGGCTCGGCATCGACGAGTTTGCCATCCTGCGGCGCGATTGTGGCGCCCTCAAGAAGGGTCGCCACGCTGGACGCACTTTCGATCTGCGCCTGTGACTTGGCCCCGGCGGAGACGTGGTAAAGCAAGACATTCGTCAGAACTGGGATCGGATCGCCCCCGCCAAGATCCGTGAGCGCGTCGACAATCGCGCCAAACACCGCATCTTCATCGGTGGGGTCGCCGGTATAGCCGAGATCGGCCGCAAGCGCGGCAAAGGCGGCGTCCGTCGGTGCAAAGACGGTGATGTCGTCCAGATCGCGCACCGTCTCCACAAGGCCCGCGGTGTCGAGGGCGCGCACCAGCAGGTTGAAATCGTCGGAGCCGGCGGCGATGTCGACGATGTTTTCGGGCGCCGGGGGCGGCGCTTCGTTGCCGGGCACGTCGACGGGCAGCAGGACCCTGTCAATCGCCTGAATGACGCCGTTCGAGGCCAGAATGTCGGAGGCGACAATGGTCGGATCGGGCAGGTCGGGCTCCAGATCGCCGAGAACGGAACCTGAGGGCTCAATCTCGGCACCCTCCAGCAAGGTGTCGATGCTGCGCGAGGCCTGAATGTCGCGCTCGCTCAGCCGGCTGTCCGACACGTGATAGAGCAGGACGTCCGTCAGAACGGGGATCGGATCGCCGCCGCCGAGATCCGTCAGCGCTCCGACGAGTGCATTGAACACGGCGTCTTCGTCGGTCGGGTCACCGGTGTAGCCGAAATCCGCGGCGAGGGCGGCGAACGCGGCGTCGGTCGGCGCAAAGACCGTCACGTTGTTCAGATCGCGCACCGTCTCCACGAGGCCTGCCGTATCGAGCGCGCGCACGAGCAGGTTGAAGTCGTCGGAGCCGGCGGCAATGTCGACGATGTTCTCGGTTCCTACAAAAGTCAGGCCCATCAGATCTTTCCTTTTTCGTGGACACGTTGCGCGCCCGAATGGCCAAAAGTGCCGCGGCGCGGGTTTCACCCGTTCCGTGGACATTTTTCACACGTGCAATGATGTCGCACCATCACGAAACGTCAAGAAAGATGTGGAAGAAATTTCCACGACGCGTAAATCTGAAGGCCATGGCAGCAACCGACCCCGACCCGTTTCCCCGGCTTTTGCGGGGATTACTGCGACCGCTGGTGCGGACGCTGATCGCGCGTGGCGTAACGGCGCCCGCGTTTTATCGCCTGCTCAAAAGGGTTTACGTGGAAGTTGCGCATGAGGATTTTCGCATCGGCGAGGCCGAGCCCACCGACAGCCGCGTCAGCCTGCTGACGGGCGTGCATCGCCGAGACGTGCGATCCTTCCTGGAGGAGGGCGATGGCGGATGGGAAGAATCGCGCCGCAAGTCGGCCACCTTTGCCACTGTGCTCGGCCAATGGCTGGCGCGGGAGGAGTATACCGCCGAGGACGGGAGCCCGCTGGCGCTTGCGCGGTCCGGCGACGCGGAGCCGAACTTCGAGACCCTCGTGCGCAGCATCAACACCGACATCCGGCCCCGCACCGTTCTGGACGAGCTGATCCGGCAGGGTCTGGTCCTCGAGGGCGAGGACGGGCAATTGCGGGTGTCCTATGCTGCCGTGGCCGGGCCGGGCACCGACGAGGGCAAGCTTGTCTTCTTCGCCGCCAATGTCGGCGACCACCTTGCAGCGGCGTCGGAAAACCTGCTGTCGGACGCGCCGCCCTTCTATGAACGCGCCGTTTTCTACACGCGCCTGACGAGTACGTCGCTCGACGGGATCGAAGCTTCGGCGCGCGACAAGGCGCAGGCGATGCTGGAAGAGATCAACCGCGATGCCGCCTCTGCACAGAAGGCGGACCGGTCGCAAGACGACAACACCGGACGGTTCCGTCTGGGGGTTTACTTCTACCGTGAGGCAGGGTCCGGTGCGGCCCCAGACGACACGCGCCCGGTCGGCGCGACAGACGACGGAGACTAGACGTTGGCCCCGAGACCTCGCCCGATTTCGAGGAGACGCTTGATCGGGCTCGCCTCCAGTTTGCTCGTCGCCGGTTGTGCTGCGCCTGCCGTCGTGACGCGAGATGCCAAGCGCGATCCCTTTGAGGGCGGCATCGGGGGCACCGGGATCGTGGGCACGCTGACGGAGCTCGGCAGCCTTCGGATCAATGGCCTGCTGGCCGAAACGACACCGCGCACCCGCGTCGTCAACGCGCTGGGCCCGGTGGGGCAGGGGGCGCTTGCCCCGGGGCAGTCGCTCACCGTCTTCGCGGAGCGCACGCCGGAGGCGCTGATGGCGCGCCATGTCAGGATAGACTACCCCCTGGTCGGCACCCTGCAGGAGATCGGCACGCAACTGTTCGTCAACGGTGTGCGTGTCGTGCCGGAACCGGGTGCGGCGGGGCGTCTCGCCGTGGGGCGGCGGGTCGCCGTGTCAGGGCTGTGGTCGGGCGAGCGCGTCGTGGCGAGCCGGGTCGATCCGGCGCCGTTCGATCTCGACCTTGTCGCAGGCGACGTGGTGCGTGGGCCAGACAATGCCCTGCGCGTCGGCGGGGTGGTCCTCGAACAGCGCGGGGCCCGCTCGTTCCCGACATCGGGCAGCTACGCCATCGCCGCGGGCCGTTATGCGGACGGAAGCCTTGCGGCACAGCGCCTAGCCTCGGGCCGCTTTGCCTTTGGCGCGTCGAGCCTGCGGCAACTGGCGGTCGAGGGGTATCTCGAGCCCACGGCGGCGGCGCCCGGTTTTCGGATCGCTGGCCTCGGACACAGCTTTTCCGACGATTTGCGGCTGTCGCAACTGGCCGCGCGGCGGGCGATCTTCGCGGGCCCCTACGACGAGGTGTTCGCCGCGACGGCGGGCTATGTCGTGCCGGAAGATGCATCCGCCCGGCGCCGTGTGCTGCTGGACGGCTACGACGGCGCGCTCGGCGACGGGGCCGTGTCGACCGGCTGAGCCGCGCGCGCCGGTCCCTCGCACAAGGGCAACGTACGGTCTGATCACATTCGATAAGGACCTGATTGGCATGGTCTGTCCGCGCGATCCGGGGCGACCCGTGCTCGCTCGCGGTTCTTCGATCTCGACCCTCAGACACAGGACGTTCCCATGGCACTCATCACCGACGCGACAACCGGCTGGTCCGCACCCATCACGCTCGCCGACGATGAAATCTGGCAGACGCGCTACGGCAGCGTGTTCATCACCACGACGGCCAGCCCCGATGCGGCAGACGGCTTCAATCTGCTCCAGGGCGAAGGCGTGCTGATCCGGTCCGGGCGGAGCGTCCGGTACCGCAAGGACGGATCCACCGACGCGCTGATCGTGCGCGAGGCCGTCTGATGCGCTGGATCGACACCAACTGGATTCTCGGTCTGGGGTCGTCCGCTGCGCGGCTCGGTCAAACCGGGCTGGCCTTTGCCGTTACCGCCCAGAACACGCTGGAGCTTGCGGCTGGCGGCGAGCCGCTGACGCTGTCGATCAGCGCGCCCGCGGGTTATTCCGGATCGACGGCCTTCGCGCCGTCGGACCTCGCCACGGGACCGACCTTCGTTCTGGCGCCGGAGCTGACATCGGCCCCGAGTGCGGGACAGACCGTCGAGGCGCGCCCCGCGGTCTGGGTGTATGACGGTACGGGGAGCATCCCGGACCGGACATGGCAGTGGCGTGCCGATGGCACGGACATTCCGGGCGCGACCGGCAGCGCCTACACACCGACGGCCGGGCAGGTCGGAGCTGCCCTGTCCGTGGTGGAAACCGCAACCGACGGGTTTGGCGCGCGCAGCGTCGCTTCGGCTGATACAACCGTCAGCGCCTAGGGCGCCTGGCGTAGAACACTATCGAAAGGGTTTTCGATGCCTCTTGTCCGTTTCCTCGGATTTCCCGACGGAGAAACCGTCACGATCGCGGCGAGCCAGGACGGTGCGTCCGACGAGGCGACGCTGAGCAACTGGAACGTCGTCCCGACCGTGCAGATATCCGTCACCCGCGCGCCGTCCGCGGCACAATACGCCCCGGAGGCGGTGTGGTTCGAAGCGGAGGCGACGAACTTCAACACCGATCCCGTTCCGGCCGGCGCGCTGGTCTATGATCCGGCGTTCCACGAGATCGAGTATGTCTGGGACTTCGGCGATCCGGGCGACACGTTCGCCGCGCCGCAGAATGTCCCGGCGGAGTTCAAGGATGCCAACAGCGCGGGCGGGATGATCGCCAGCCACGTGTTCCGTCAACCCGGCACTTACACGGTGACCTGTACGGCCCGCCGGGTTGTCGACCCGGACACGATGGAAGTGGAGGAGGCCGTCAGCTCGACCACGATCACCATCGGCGATGCCGATACGATCTGGACGGCCGACAACACGATCGTCGTGGCGCATGACGGCGATTTCTCCGGTGCTCCGCCCTCGAACTTTCAGTGCACCGAATGGACGGAGCAGAGCGCCGGCGGCGATCCCTGGTTCTGGAACTCCGTGAACTGGCTCGGGGTTCTGAACGGTGCCGGCGGCGGGCCCGCGACGGATGCGCCCGTGCGGGTTCTCTTCAAGCGGGGCGGCGACTTCACCACCGATATCGCGGAAGGGATGTCGTGGTCGAACTTCTACCAGCGGCAGTATTCCTACATCTACTACGGTGGTTGGGGCAGCGGGGCAAAGCCCATTTCGAACCGCGCGTTGTGCCTAGGCCTCGCCGGACGCGCCATGACGTGGGACGGCGTCGAGATCCGCGACACCTATGACGACGTCACCGAATCCGGCAACCGGGAGACGCTGGTGACGATCTCCGGCGGCGGTTACGCCCTGCTCACCGAATGCGACCTCAATCGCGGTGGCACGGGGATCAGTCTGACCAACGCCTCCGTCGTGGCACCTCTGCAACTGACCGTGCACGATTGCGTCCTGGAAAAGATCGCCTCCTACGGGCTGATCACCACGACGCGGCCGGTGGATTACGACGGCCTCGGCAGCCGCGACCGCATCGCCTATCTGGGCTGCCGCGATCTCGACACCGGCAATGCCCCGCATGGGCGGGCCACCGGCAACGGCGCCGGCAACTCCCAAGGGCCGATCCGGTCGAACGGAAACGAGGATCTTATCGTCGCGTCGAGCGACCTCTACAGCCGCTATGGCTGGACAGGGAAGGGCGTCTGGAGCGACGGGGTTCCGGCAACGGCGGAGCAGCCCTGCCTGCGCGTCTTCTCCTCCGGCGGAAGCGGGGGCGGCGTTCCCAACGGTCGAACGGTCGTGTCGCGCTGCACCGGCGAGGGCGCGGAGTTTTTCACGGTCACTTCGCTCTTCCAGGATCGCCCGCCCTTCGGCAATCTCCTGATCGATCAGGTCATCCATGTGGGCAGCGCCTCGACCAACACGTTCGGCGTGTCGGAGATGGGCGCGATCACGGTGCGCAACTTCCTTGGCATCAAGCCGAACGTCCCGGCGGCCTTCGGCATGTCCTCGCTGATCTACTTCGCCAACTTCCCGCACGATTCTGCGGTCACCTGGGACGAGGATGCGCGTCTGGCCGAGCCCATTCGCATGCACAACAACTCCTTCATCCTGTTGCGCGAGGTCGATCTGGAGCAAGGCGCCTTCGGCCTGATCGACAACTTCGACACCTTCACCGACGCCAACAACGTCACCTATGTGCCGCTCAGCCCCGCGCAGCCGCGGCATGAGGATATCGCGCCGTTCGATTCCACCGAGTTGTGGGATGTGCGCTATCTCGGGCGGCTCGAGGCCGAGGACGGCGGCGTCCTGCAGACGCAGTTCGCCGCGCCGGACGGATCGGCCAGCTTGTACCGGCCGCAACCGGGCTCCCCCGTCGTTGGCTCGACTATCGGTCTCGCGGCCTATTCGGATCTCCTCGGGACACCGCGAACGACAACGCAATCCCGCGGGGCGATCGAGCCGTAGCGCCCTTGGCAGGCGGCCGCGTGCCGCATGTCTCAGCAATGGCCCCGCGTCCGCCTGGCGCGGGGCCACGTTCGTTTCCCGGGGGCGGACATCGGCGTCAACGCCCGTCTGGACACTGCGGGCGGCGCGAGGCACGAAGGTGGCCGAATGCGGGGAGACTCCATGGATATCGACGCCCTGGCTGAAGCTGTTGCCGCGGGAGAGCGCCGCGCCCTCGCGCGCGCGATCACCCTCATAGAAAGCTCCCGTCCGGACCATCGCCGCGCCGCTACGGCGCTGTGCGAACATCTCGCGCAGAGCGGGCGGGAGGCCGTCCGGATCGGACTGTCAGGGACGCCCGGTGTCGGCAAGTCGACCTTCATCGAAAGCTTCGGCCTCATGGTCGCCGATCAGGGGCTGCGTGTGGCGGTTCTGGCGGTCGATCCGTCGTCTGCCCGGTCCGGCGGCTCCATTCTCGGGGACAAGACCCGGATGGAAAAGCTCTCCCGCCACCCCGCCGCCTTCATCCGGCCCTCTCCGTCGCGCAGCGAGCTGGGCGGCGTGGCCCGGCGCACGCGGGAAGCCGTGGCCTTGTGCGAGGCGGCAGGCTTCGACCTCGTGCTGATCGAGACGGTGGGCGTCGGGCAATCCGAAACCGTCGTGGCCGAGATGTCGGATCTGTTCGTCCTGTTGCTCGCCCCGGCCGGCGGCGACGAGTTGCAAGGCGTGAAACGCGGCATCATGGAGATGGCCGACCTTATCCTGGTGAACAAGGCCGATGGCGATCTGAAACCCGCCGCCACCCGCACCTGCGCCGACTACTCAAGCGCCCTGCACCTCTTGCGCCGTCGCCCGCAGGATCCTGACGGGTTTCCCAAGGCGCTGCTGGTATCGGCCGTGACCGGCGCGGGCATGGCGGAGGCCTGGGGCGAAATGCAGGCCCTCACCGCATTCCGGCGCGCCCACGGCCATTGGGCGCGACGCCGCGCCGAACAGGCGACGGGCTGGTTCGAGTACGAAGTGCGGCATGGCCTCTTGAGCCGCCTCTCCGCCGATCCCGACGCGCGCGCCGCGATGGCGGCGCTGGGTCAGGACGTTGCCGAGGGCAAGCGCTCCGTAAGTGCGGCGGCCGAAGCCATGCTGGCGGGACTGAGCCGCGCGCCCACGGCCTGACGCGGCCTGCGCTTCACATTGCCTCAAATATCCCCGCCGGAGGCGGCCGCCGATCAGGGCTTCAAGGTCCGATCGAGCAGAGAGAACCAGTTGTCGCGCGCGATCTTGGCCACCAGCGCCTCGCCGTAACCATGGGCGCGCATCGCCGCGACCAGCACCGGCAAGCCCGCCACATCGCCGATGCCCTCGGGCACCTGCCCGCCGTCGAAGTCGGACCCGAGGCCGACGCCGTCTTCCCCGAGAATGGACATCAAATGGTCGAGATGGCGCATCAGCACATCCATTCCAACATCGCGGCGTGCCCGCCCGTCCGGGCGCAGAAAGAACGTCGCCAGGTTCAGACCCACCATGCCCCTGGTCTCCGCGATCTGGTGCAACTGACGGTCGGTGAGGTTGCGCGGCGAGGGGCAGACGGCATGGGCGTTGGAGTGGGTGGCGACCAGCGGTGCGTCGGAATGGGCCGCCACATCGTCGACCCCCTTCTCGTTCAGGTGGCTGAGATCGATCATGATCCCAAGGGCATTGCATTCCTGCACCAAGCGTCTTCCGGCATCGGTCAGCCCCGGCCCGGTGTCGGGATCGCCCGGAAACCGGAACGGCACACCGTTGCCGAAGATCGTCGGCCGGGACCAGACCGGCCCGAGAGAGCGCAAGCCCATCGCGTGGAATGCATGCAGGGCGTTGAGATCCTTGTCGATCGCCTCGGCCCCCTCCATATGCATCAGACCGGCAACGCGCCCCGACGCGACGGCCGTGTGGATCTCGGCCGGTGTCCGGCAGAGCGCGAATTCCTGCGGCGCCGTGCGTTCCATCCAGAGCAGCAGGCCCGCCTGCGCCAGCGCCACCTGCTGAGCCGCGCCCATGGCGATATTCGGCGGCAGCGGGATCTCGTAGGGCGCCTCCTTCATCCGCTCGGCGAACGAGGTGCCGCCGGGCCGCTCCGCGGGCGGGACGAAGATCGCGAACAACCCGCCGGCAAATCCGCCCGCCCGCATGCGCGGCAGGTCGAGATGGCCCTCGGTGTTGCGCTCCAGCCAGCGCTGTGCGCGGTGCCCGGGATCCGACCAGATCCGGAGGAGAAAATCGTTGTGCCCGTCGAAGACGGCCACGGGGTCTGCGCCGCCGCGCTCCGGGGAGGAGCTATGTTCCATGGTGCGTTCCTTTTGGCGTCAGAGTATGGGCCGCCGCAGCTGCGGGCCAGTCTCAGAATCGGCTTGACACGCGCACACCCGGCGTATTGAAGGAGCCATCCAATTTGACGGGCGCCCCGGTGAGGCCGGGCGGCGCCCTTTTCAGTCCGAAACCTGGCCGCGGCACGATCCGGCGGCTCGACCGATCCGAGGGAATGAACCGATGTCGCGTGTCTGCGAACTGACCGGCAAGCGCCCGATGACTGGCAACAATGTCAGCCATGCCAACAACAAGACCAAGCGCCGCTTCCTGCCCAACCTGCAGGATGTCACGCTGATTTCCGATACGCTCGGCCGGTCCTTCCGGCTGCGGATCTCGTCGGCCGCGCTGCGGACGGTCGATCATCGCGGCGGGCTGGATCAGTTCCTGGCAAAGGCCAGCGAGGACGATCTGTCGGAGCGCGCCCGCAAGATCAAGCGCGACGTCGCAAAGGCCGCCTCGGCCCCGGTCGCCGAGGCCTGAGGCCACACCGGCGCCGGCTGGGCTGGCGCCACCGATCCTTTCGAGGCTCCGCACTGGCGGAGCCTTTTTTCGTCTCGGGCCGGGCGCATCGCGGCCGCGACCCTTCGCCTCTCACCGGATCGCGCGTCGCGGCCTTTCCGAGCCCCGGGGTTTGACTTAGGTCAGGGCCATGACACGGGCCCTGATCTCCAGCTTGCTCGCAGCGGTGCTGCTGGTCTCGGCCGTGGGGGCCGGTGTGGCGCGCGGCTATCTTCCGCAGGCCCACGCCATCACGATCTGCTCGGGTCACGGGGTCGTCACGATTCTCGTCGACGCCGATGGCGAGACGGTCGAGCAGCGCGTCCTTTGCCCCGACTGCATCTTCAAGCTCCTGACGGCGCTCCCTCCCTGGGCCGCGGAGGGCTGGCATCTGGCGCTTCCTGCCGCGATCTCCCAGCTCTCAAACGGCCTTGGCATTGCCCGGCTGCCCGCGACATGGCTGCCGGAGGCGCGCGGGCCGCCCGCCGCCGCACGCGCCTAACCCCCCACCAGACCTTTTGAACCACACCGCCGGCGGCCCCCCTCACGGGGCACGCTCCGTGCGGTCACCCCAGGAGATACCAGATGACCAAGTTCAAGGCCCTTGCGATCGCCGCAACTGCCGCTCTCTTCGCCGTGCCGGCCATCGCCGCCGACATCGTGATCGAGGACGCCTATGCCCGCGCTTCCACCCCCACGTCGAAGTCGGGCGCGGCCTTCATGATGATCACCAACAGCGGAGAGGCGGATGACCGGTTGGTCTCGGCCTCCTCCGAGATTGCCGCGCGCGTCGAGCTTCACACCCATATCGAGGACGGCGATGTGATGCGCATGGTCGAAGTCGAGGAGGGCTTCGCCCTGCCGGCCGGCCAGACCGTGATGCTGGAGCGCGGCGGCAAGCATGTGATGTTTCTGGGGTTGAATACCTCCCTCGAGCAGGGCAACACCGTCGAGGTGACGTTGACCTTCGAGAAGGCCGGGGATGTCAGCGTCGAGATCCCGGTGGATCTGAAGCGCATGCCCGAAGGGCACGGTGGCATGGACCATTCGAACCATTCCGGCCACTCCAACTGACCGATTGCAACGAACCGGCGGGGGCGGCGCGGGCGGCTAGGGCCGAAGCGCCGCCTCTTCCCGCGCGACGGGCGCCCCCGATGGGGCATCGGGCGCGGACAGGCTGCGGAACCACGCCACGATCGCGGCCCGTTCCGCGGGCTCCATATAGGTTATGTTGCCCGGCGGCATGGCGTGGCTGACGCCCGCCTGCAGGAAGATGTCCTTCGCGGCCGCCGCGATTTGCGCATCCGTTTCCAGCATCACACCCTTGGGCGGCACGGCGATGCCGGGCCAGGCGGGCACGCCCGCATGGCACATGGCGCAGCGGCCGAGAACGACGTCGCGCACCTCGTCGAACCCATCGGCCGCAACAGCCGGCTGCAGCCGTTCCGGGACAAAGGTGTACGCCTCGTCTTCGGGATAATCCCACGTCGTGGCCGTGGAGAGGGCAATCAGCGCCGCAAAGACCGCCGCCGTCGGCGCCCAGGTCCACCAGGGCCAGCGGTACCACGGGCTGCCCTTGCGCGCGTGCATCGTGTTGAAGAAATGCCGGATGCTCACCCCCATCAGGAAGACGAGCGCCGCGATGACCCAGGCAAATTCCGTGCCGAAGGCGAGGGGGTAATGCGTCGACAGCATCAGGAAGATCACCGGCAGTGTCAGGTAATTGTTGTGGGTCGAGCGCAGCTTGGCGATGCGGCCATATTCGGGGTCGGGCGTGCGCCCGGCCTTCAGGTCGGCCACGACGATCTTCTGGTTCGGGATGATGATGAAGAACACGTTGGCCGACATGATCGTCGCCGTGAACGCCCCCAGATGCAGCAGCGCGGCGCGCCCGGTGAAGATCTGGTTCAGCGCCCAGGACATGACGACGATGATCGCGAAGAGCGCCAGCATCATCAGGGTGGGGCGGTGTCCCAGCCGGCTCTTGCAGAGAAAGTCGTAGACGATCCAGCCGAGCGCGATGGAGCCCGCCGACAGCGCAATCGCCGCCCAGACCGGCCATTCGATCTTGTCGTAGTCGATCAGGTAGAGTTCCGCCCCCGCCCAGTACATCACCGCCATCAGCGCGGCCCCGGACAGCCAGGTCGAATAGCTCTCCCATTTGAACCAGGTCAGATGCTCGGGCATATTCTCCGGCGCGACGGCGTACTTCTGGATGTGGTAGAAGCCCCCGCCGTGGACCTGCCATTCCTCGCCCGTCGCGCCCGGTGGCAGGCCCGCATGTTTGGTCAGGCCCAGATCGAGCGCGATGAAATAGAACGACGATCCGATCCACGCGATGGCGGTGATCACATGGACCCACCTTATGGCGAGCTCCAGCCAATCCCATAGAAGCAGGGTGTCGATCATGGTTCCCGTCCCTTTGCTCAACCCTTCGATTGGTAGCCGGTTTTTCCGGGGCACGGAACGGGGCCGCGCTGGGAAAGCGGCCCGTGGCCGGCCTGTGGCCGGCGCGTGCTCGGTTTCTGGGCGGCGGCAGTTCAACGCACCGGCAAAGGGGCACCGGGCGATCTGGCGCCATCTACGCTTCTCTGAGCGGGGATGAAACGGGTCGCACTTAGCATGCGCGGCTGTCGCTCTGCGGTGCGGTAACCCGCCAGTGGGCCGGTGCGCTTCCTATACTGTCAGAGCACCATCCGCGCGCCTAAAGGGGCCATCCGCATTGTCGAGCCGTTAGGGCCGCGTGGCCATCACGCTGTGGCCTGGGGCCTTTGCCCGCCGCGGCGTTCGACGGTTGCGGCCCAACTTGCTGTCCCAACGCGTTGGATCTGGGCCTGAGAAGGGCGCGGCTCCCGCAGGGCTCAACTGCCGCGATAGGTCGAATAGCCGAAGGGCGAGAGCAGCAGCGGCACATGGTAGTGCGCCGCATCCGCCATCTGAAACCGGATCGGGATCAGCCCCAGAAAGCTGTCGGGCCGGCCCGTCGCCGTCAGATACGCGCCGGCGTCGAAGACAAGCTCATAGACGCCCGTCTCGAACGCCTCCTCCGGCAGGATCGGCCCGTCCGTGCGCCCGTCGTCATTGGTGACCTTGTGCGCCAGTTCGATCCGCGCCGCCCCGTCGATCCGGTAGAGCGTGATCGACAGGCCCGCCGCCGGCGTGCCCTGAGCGGTGTCGAGAACGTGGGTCGTAAGATAACCGGACATTGGAACCTCCCTCGGATGGACGAGCGATAGGGCCTCGGGCGGGGCAGGGGAAGGCCCGGCGTAATATGGATGGGCTACTCCGCCGCCTCCGCCGTGTCGGCGAGGTTGAAGAGCGCGCGATAAGCGGCGTTCGCTCCGGCCAGCGCGGCATGGGTGTCGTACCCGGCCAAGTGTCCGGCTTCGAGAAACAGCACACGGTCGACATAAGCGAGCGTCGCGGGTCGATGCGTGACGAACAGAAGCGTCGCGCCATGCTGCGCGGCCAGGATGTTCTCCATGATCCGGCGCTCGTTCGCGGCATCGAGCGCGCTCGTCGCCTCGTCGAAGATCAGCACCCGCGCGCCACGCAGAAGCGCCCGTGCGATCCCGACGCGCTGGCGCTGGCCGCCCGACAGGAAGCTGCCGCCCGGGCCGACCGGTGCGTCAATGCCGCCGTCAGCCGCCAGAACGTCGTCGAGCGCGGCGCGGCGGGCAGCTTCCAGCACCTCGGCGTCGCTGGCCTCCGGGCGGCCGTCCCGGACGTTGTCCCGAACGGTGCCTTCGAACAGAAATACATCCTGACTGATCAGGGCAATGGCGCCGCGCATGGCCGGCTCCGACACCTCGCGCAGGTCGCGCCCGGCAATCCGGACGCGGCCCGCCGTTGGGTCGTAGAAGCGCTGCACGAGGTCGATCAGCGTCGTCTTGCCGGCGCCCGAGCCCCCCACGATGGCCACCTTCTCGCCCGCCGGTATCGTGAAGGACACCTCGTGCAAGGCTGGCGCGTCGGGCGCGTAGCTGAACGATACATCCTCGAAGGCGACGTCGGGCGGGCCGTCCAGCGTGGCGGTGCCGCCCTGCGGGCGCCGCGGCGGGGCTTCCAGCGCCTCGTACATCTGTTGCACATGGGCGATGCTCTTCTGCACGTCGACCCACAGTTTCGACACCCGCTCCGCCGGTTGATAGGCCATCAGAAAGGCGGTGATGAAGGCCGTGAACTCGCCCGGGGATTTGCCGACCGTGATCGTCTGCCACGCGGCATAGACAACGAAGCTTCCCAGCACGAGCCCGCCCAGAACCTCCATCGCTGGCATGGTGGCCGATGTGGCCCGAGCAATGCTCAGCACACGTTCCTCCAGCGCGTCGACGGCCCGGTTGAACCGGCGCTTGGACTTCTCCTCCAGCCCGTAGCTCTTGATCGTGCGCACCCCGTCGAAGGCTTCGGTGCCGAGGGCCTGCAATTCGCCCGTCAGCTCCTTCTCGACCCGCGCCACCGACTTGATGTGCCGCGACAGCGTTGAAATCAGAAGGAAGATCGCCGGAAACAGCACGAGGCTCACCAGCGACATCACCGGATCCTGCCAGACCATGACGGTGAGGAGGGCCACCACCGTCAGCCCATCGGTCAGCAGCTTGTTGGACAGACCCACCGTGACCTTGCCGCAGGCTTGGCCGTAGAGGCGCACCTCTGCCATGTGTTTGGCGGCCGGCGTGCCCAGAAAGTGCCAGACATCCTTGTCGAGAAAGGCCGCGAAGACCTGCTTCTGGTAAGCGGCCGAGACGCCCCGTGCGAAGACCACGCCGACCACCGCATTGGCATAGTCGAAGCCCGCCTTGGCCAATGCGAGCGCGACGACCAGCGCGGCAATCCAATAGGCGGCTGCCGCGTCCCCGGCGACAAAGATGTCGTTGACGATCAGCTTGGTCGACCACGCAACCCCCGCCGTGAAGCCGGCGACCCCCACCATGCAGACGAGCGACACCGCGTAGAGCCGCCAACGCGGCGGCAGCGACTCGCCGAGCAGGCGCCAGGCGATCTGGGCCGGGGTCAGGTCGGAGGCGGGGCTGCGCGGGGTCATGGCCTACCGCTACGCCGAAAGCCCGCAGGGCGCAAACCCCGCCCCCTCCGCTGCGCAGGTTTCGGCCCGGCTAAAGATGCGCTAGTGCGCTTCTATGACAGCACCCCGCATCCTCTTTGTCTGCCTTGGCAATATCTGCCGGTCACCCACGGCCGATGGCGTGTTGCGCGCCATGGCGAAGGCCCGCGGCCTGTCGGTGGAGGTCGACAGCGCCGGTACGGGAGACTGGCATGTGGGGCGGCCGCCGGACCCCAGGATGCAAGCGGCCGCCGCGGCGGCGGGCTATGATCTGTCGGCCCTTCGGGCACGCGTGTTTTCCACCGCGGACTTCGAGGCCTTCGATGTCATCTATGCCATGGACCGGCAGAACCTGGCCGCCATCGAGGCCCGGCGCCCGGCGGGCACCGCAACGCCGGTGCGGCTGTTCCGCAGCCTCGATCCCGAGCAAGGACGGGGCGACGGGGGCGCCGACGTCCCCGACCCGTATTTCGAAGGGGGTTTCGATAGCGTCGTGCGGCTCGTCGAGCGCACCTGCGCGCGGCTGCTCGACGACCTTCCCGACCCCTAGCCGCAGATGTTGCGCGCGGCGGTGCCGAAGTTGCGCCAGCGCTCCCAGAACGCATCGTCTGCGACGGTGTCGGACTTACGGACTTCCTGCGCGCGCTGCGGGTCGCGGAAGAACCGCGCCCCCTTGCGCTGGTCTGGGGCTGTCAGCGTCTGGTCGGCGACGCGCTGGATACAGCTGCACAGGGAACGGGTCGCGGCTTGCCGTTCGGACTGATTGCAGGCCCGTTCGATGCGCCGGGCTTCGGCCTCGGCCGTGGGCAAGACGATCGCGGCGGGAAGCGCGAGGGAGAAGATGATAAGGGATGTCGTCAGATATCGCATGGCTGCCTCATGGATGTGCGCCCGCCTTCTTGGGAGCGGGGCGCCGGTGTACGCCCGGGTTTCTATGCACAAATCCTGCAAAAACTCAATCTCTGTCGCCCGCACGGGAACGACCGCCGCGCGCCCGGCCTAGGCGCGCTCGTCCTTGGGGGAGGCCATGACGACATAGGTGGTGATCGCGTTGACCTCGGGCACCGTGCCCAGATGCTCCGTGTGGAAGAGCTTGTAGGCGGCAAGGTCGGCCGCCTCGACGCGCAGCAGGTATTCGACGCCCCCGGTGATGTTGTGGCACTCGCGAACCTCGGGCGCCGCGGCCATGGCCCGCTCGAAGGCCTGCTGCGCCGTTTTGGTGTGGGATGAGAGCCCCACCGTCACATAGGCTACAAAGCCGATCCCGAGCGCGGGCCTGTCGAGCACGGCCCGGTAGCCGGTGACGATGCCGCCACGCTCCAGCGCCTGAACCCGGCGCAGGCAGGCCGAGGGGGACAGGCCGACGCGCGCGGCAAGGTCGGTGTTGGAGACGCGCGCGTCCTTTTGCAGGGTTTGCAATATTCGTTCGTCAATCGCGTCGATCTTCACCATATCTTGCAAAGAATTCATCGATGCTGCGAAGAATGCAAGCTCCTGGCGTTGCAGCCGCTGTAATCTGTGACGATGGAATATGAACTCCTTTCCGCGCTCGCTGTCTTTGCATTCGTGTCCTCGGCCACGCCTGGCCCGAACAACCTGATGCTCCTGGCGTCGGGGGCGAATTTCGGGGTGCGGCGCACGGTGCCCCATATGCTTGGGATCTCGGTCGGCCACGCTGTCATGGTGCTGCTGCTCGGGCTGGGCTTGGCCGGCGTGTTTACCGAGTGGCCCGCCGCGCGTCTCGTTCTGTCCGTGCTGAGCGTGGTCTACATGGTCTGGCTGGCCTGGAAGATCGCCCATGCGGCCGCCCCGGGAGAGCCTGCGGCGGCGGAGGGCGGAACGGAGGCCGGCCGGCAGGCCGGGCGCCCGCTGACCTTCCTGCAGGCGGCAGCGTTCCAATGGGTCAACCCCAAGGCCTGGGCCATGGCGCTGACGGCGGTTACCGTCTATGCGCCGGGTACGGGCATGGCCGCCATGGCGCTGGTTGCGGTGGTCTTTGCCTCCGTCAATCTGCCCAGCGTGTCCATCTGGACGTGCATGGGCGTCCAGGTGCGGCACTTTCTGACGAGCGCGCGGCGCCTGCAGGTGTTCAACTGGACGATGGCGCTGCTGCTTCTGGCCTCGCTCTGGCCGGTCCTCGCGCTCTAGCGGGCAGGGCCGTTGGGGGACCGCGCGAGGTTCGGCGGGCGGGCCACCCCCGGCGACCGGCCCGCCCGC
>JBCDGG010000094.1:0-21637 GCA_038757905.1 Pseudomonadota bacterium
CCGCCACTGGCGGGCCGATTTCTTTCGGTTCGCCGCGGAAGCGCCCACGCCCACACCAAAAATGAAATGAATCAACGAGGAAGCGACCTGCGCCTCAGCCGCCAAGCCCATCGAGCGCGTCGCGCTCCGCCTCCACGGTCAGCGGCGCGCCTGCGCCCGACGCGGACAACCAGGCGTCCAGCGCCTCGAGCGCGCCGGCGGGCACGTAGCTCTCGTCATCGACCCGCCCCGTTGCCACTGCGAAGCGCAGATCCCACGAACTGACCGCGTCGCAGGCGATAGCAATCGTCGTCTTGCTGCCCGTTGACAGCTCGAACTCACGGCAGAATTCCCCGATCTCCGAGCGGAAGGAGGCGATCAGCGTCACTGCGCCGGAGCTGACCGGCGCGCTGTCCCCGGACGGGAGCCGCGACAGGACCGCCGACACCTCGGGCGGGACCTCTGATAGGACGAGATCGGGCGAGGTAGAAACGCGGTCCGGGGCGCGCAGGAGCAGCCCGGCCCCAAGCCCGACGGCAAGCGCGAGGCTCGCTGCGACAGCCGTCGGCGCCCAGCGCGTCACTGCGGGCGCCGGACGGGCAAACGGCAGGGTCTGCGCCTCCGGCCCGCTGGCCTCGCTGGCTGCAAGCACCTCGCGCACGCGGGCCGTCAGCGCCTCGGGCACCGGCGGCAGGGCCCGCGCCTCTTTGGTTATCGACAGAGCATCGCCCGTGCGGCGGAACGCGGCGATCCGCTCGGCCACCGAGGGGTTCGATCGGGCCGCCGCCTGAACCGCGCGGGCGGTCTCGTCGTCGAGCACCCCATCGGCATAGGCCATCAGCGTTTCATCGGTAAAGTCGCGCGGTCCCAATTGCTCGCTCCCGTTCTCTGTCGGAGTACGCATGGCCGCCTCACCCTATTCCCAGCTTTTCGGCAAGCGCGATGCGCCCGCGGGCCAGGCGGCTCATCACGGTGCCTTTCGGAATGCCCAGAACCTCGGCCGCCTCCGCATAGGACAACTCTTCGAAACAGACGAGCAGGATCACCTCTCGCTGTTCGTCGGACAGAGTTCTGAGCGCGGCCTCGGTCTGTTTCACCAGGATGTTCGCCTCGTTGGCGCGGGTTCCATCGTACACGCTGGCTTCGGGCATGTCGTCGATGTCGATCTCGATCCCCCGCGTGCCGATCCGCCGGCCCATGTCAATCCAGGCGTTGCGCAGGATGCGGAACAGCCAGGGCTCCAGCCGGGTTTGCAGATCGAAGCGGGCCCGCGCGGCAACGGCCCGTTCCACGCAGGTCTGCACAAGGTCGTCGGCCACATCCGGCCGGCGGCACAGCGACAGGGCAAAACGGCGCAGCGGAGGCAAGGCCGCCACAAGCCGTGTCTCGAACTCGTCTGCCATTCTGCTCGGCCTGCCTGATTTCGTCGTTGCCGACCCCTACTCTCGGAATACGATTGAGGATGGCCCGTATTCCCTAGTGGGATTCGAACCTAACCGGAAACACGACAATGCCGCTTCGCTTCGCGCTCGCCCTCTTTCTGGCCATGCTCCTCTTGGTCGGACCACCGCTCTCGCTGCCCGGGTTGTCCAACCTCGGCGCGGCCTGGGCCGACGACGACGACGATGATGAGGACGACGGAGACGATGACGACGATGACGACAGGGGTGGCGACCGCGACAGCGGGCGGTCGGAGCGCGACGACGATGAGGATCGGGACGAGGACACGTCGGACGAAGGACGCGGCGATGACGACGACGACGATGACGATGACGATGACGATGACGATGATGATGATGATGATGATGATGATGATGATGACGAGCGCTCAACCACCGGGCGACCGGAAAACGCGCGCGGCGCTGATCGGGATGACCGCCCCGCAACCCGGCGCTCCCGCGAGGGCGGCGGCGACCGGTTCCTGCGCCGGCTGTTCGGGCTGCCCGAGCCCGGCGCACCGTCACGCCCGGCCCCAACGCCCGCGCAAACGGCGCCCGCTCCGGCACCCCCTCCACCCGCATCGCCCCCGGACGAGATTGTCGCCCTTGCCTTGTCGGAGGACGACGTCGCGACGCTGACAGCGCAGGGGTTCTCGGTGGTGGAGGAGCTTGCCGTGCCCGGGGTCGATGCCACGCCCCGGCGGTTGAGCATACCGCCCGGCACCACGCTCGGCGAGGCCCGCGCGGCTGTCCGCGCCTTGCCATCGGGCCAGGACGCGGACTTCAACCACTATTACCGGTCAGAAGGGGGCTTTGCGGAGGATTGCGCGGCCCTCGAATGCCCGGCACGGCGCATGATCAACTGGCCCGAGCCCGAGAGCCGGGCAGACGGCTGCCGCGCGATGTCTATCGGGATGATCGACACCGGCATCAATGAAGGCCACGACACGTTCCGCGGCGCCGACCTTGAGGTGCTGCGGCTTGCGCCGGACGCGCTTACAGGTTCGCGCGCCTTGCACGGCACAGCGATTGCGGCACTTCTGGTGGGGGACCCTCTCACGCGTTCGCCGGGCCTTGTACCCTCCGCGCGGCTCGTCGCGATCGATGCCTTTCACCGCAGCGGGTCGGACGAGCGCGCCGATGTGTTCACATTGGTCGACGCGCTGGGGCGGCTCGCGGAGATGGATGTGGGCGTGATCAATCTCAGCCTGGCCGGCCCTCCGAACACGGTTCTGGAAGAGGTCGTGAACCGGCTGACGATGGCGCAGAACATCGTGCTCGTCGCCGCCGTGGGCAATGCCGGGCCGCGGGCCGATCCGGCCTATCCGGCGGCCTACCCCCAGGTCATCGCCGTGACGGCCGTGGACAGGGACCGGGCCGTCTACCGGCGCGCCAACCAGGGCGATCACGTGGATCTCGCCGCCCCGGGCGTCGCCGTCTGGACGGCCGCCTCCATCAGCGGGGCGCGGTGGAAAACGGGCACCTCCTATGCCGTTCCCTTCGTCACGGCCGCGGCCGCGATCCTGCGGCAGAAGCAGCCCGACTTGCCGGCGGCCGAGGTGGCGCCGGAGCTGCGCCGCCTCGCCGAAGATCTCGGGGATCCGGGGCAAGACAGCGTGTTCGGCTCCGGCCTGATCGACATCAGCACGCTGTGCTGAGAAGGGCCACGCCATCGGCGGCCCGCGTCCCGAGCAGGGGACGGATGCCGCGGCACGTATAGGCTCGGCGTCCACGCCATGCGGTGGTCCACCGGCCAGACCGGGCCGAGGTCAGCCGCCGGAGAACACGATGGCGGACGGCTTCTGCGCCCGCTCCGGTCCGCTCGGCCGTCCCTTCAAGCGTGGCCCCGAGGCCTGCCGACGCATCGAGCCCCCTTTGTGCCCCAGAGGCCCAGGTCCGGCCGCCGCGTTGGGCAACGGGCCGAGCACGTGGACCGCACCACGGGCCCGGGCGCACGCCGGAGCCTGTCTTCGCTGCGGGGCCTGTCTTCGCGGCGCCGCCAGCGCCGCCCTGCCACTCAGGCCGAACGTGCTGGAGCGCAGCCGCCTAGGGCGAGAGGGTGACGGTAAGATCCTGGATCTCCCCTGGGGCCAACGTCACCGGAAAGTCGTAGAACGCATCGTTGTAGCGCGCCCGCAGCAGGTAATCGCCGGCCTTTACCACCATCACCGGCTGCGCCGAGCCATTGGCGGTGACCTGTGCCCGCTCGCCGGACAGGTTGGCGTCGGCTTCCAGAATCCACCAGAAGAGGCCCCCGTCCAGTGGCGCTCCGCCGTCCTGCGTGACGGCCTGCGCGCGCAGAACGGCCGAGTTCTGCACGACGGTCAGTTCCTGCAGAGCGCCCGCCGTGACAGTCACATCGGTCGTCACGAAGGATTCGCCGTGCCGGGCGACCAGTTGATACGCGCCCGCTTCAAGCCGGAACAGCGCCTCGGCCGACCCGTTCGCCGCGATCTGGTCGCGGTTGCCCGACAGATCCGGCGTCGGCGCGTTGATCCAGTAGAAGGCGCCGCTGTCGATTGCCGGAAGCCCTTCGGCCATCACCGAGGTCACGCGCAGATAACCCACGTTCATGTCGAGCACGACCTCCGTCAGCGCATCGGCCGAAACGGAGACGTCCTGCTCTGCAAAGGCTTCGCCATGGCGGCCCACAAGCGCGTAGTCTCCCGCCGGCAGGCGGAACAGCGCCTCGGCCGATCCGGAGCGGGAAACCTCGGCCCGGTTGCCCTGCAGATCGGCCTGCTGCTCGTAGATCCAGTAGAACTGGTTGTCGGTCAGCGTGGCTCCGCCCTCGGTCGGGATGCTCGCGACACGCAGATACCCCACGTTCATGTCCATCGTGATGTCCGTCAGCGCACCCGCGGACACCTCGACATCTTGCGACGCGAACGCATCGCCGTGGCGGGCGACGACGTGATAGCGTCCTTCCGCCAGGGTGAAGGTTTCGCTCGCCAGCCCCGAGCGGGAGATCTCCTTCCGCTCTCCGTTCAGGTCGACTTCGGGTGCATAGACCCAATAGAACATGGTGTCTTCGAGGCGCGTTCCACCGGGCGACGCTTCAGCGTGAACCCGCAGATTACCCGCGTTGAGGGTCACCAGAATGTCGCTGAGCTGTCCGGGTTCGACGGTGACCGGCACGCCCCCCATTACGTCGCCGACGCGGACGCGCAGGAAGTAGGCGCCGGGGTCAATCTCGAACTCGACCACCGCGCGCCCATCGCGGGTGATCTCCTTGCGGCTGCCGTCCGGCGCCTGTTCCGGCTCCTCCAGCCACCAGAGCACGTCGCGTTCGAGCACGTCGCAGGTAGCGCAGAGCTGCACGCGCGCCCGTAGCCCGGTGGGCCCCTCCGGCTCCGGCTCGGGTTCCGGTTCGACAACCACGGGAACGGGTTCCGGTTCGGGCTCGGCCTCGACGATGGCCTCCACCGTCTGGCGCAGCGACGCTGTCAGCGTGTCTGCGCTTCCGGCAAGGAAGAACGCGCCACCCGTCGTCTCTGCCAGGCAGGACAGCTCCGCCGCCTCGGCTTCGGCGATGTCGAAGCCGATGACATGGGCGGTGAAGTCGATCCCGGAGGCTTCCAGCTCCGCTGCCAGCGCGCAGGGGTCGGCGTTGCAATTCTCCAACCCGTCGCTCAGCAAGATCACGGTGGCCTTCTGTTCGGAGTAGCGCATGGTCTCCGCGGCGAGGCGCACCGAATCCGAGAGCGGTGTCATCCCAAGAGGCGACAGCCCGTTCACGGCGGTCGTGAATGCGCCGGCGTCGAGCGGTGCGGGCGGTTGGACGATCTCGATATCTCCGCAGGCGCCACGCTCCCGGTGACCGTAGGAGATCAGGCCCAGATCTATCCCGGGCTCCCATGTGCCCAGCATGTCGGCGATCTGCTCCCGGGCAATTTCGATCTTCGAGACGCCGTCAATCTGCCCCCACATGCTGCCGGAGGCATCGAGCACCAGCATGACCTGCTCGCGGTCCCCGTCCTGGGCCGCGACCCCGAGGGGGGCAAAGGCCGCCAACCCGGCGAGGCTCGCAGCCGATAGAAGGCAAATGAAACGTCCGGTGCGCATGATCTCGAACCCCTGCAAGTATGGTTGCTGCCAATGCCCGAACCCTACGTCACCCGCTCGGCGGAGCACAATTGCAAGGGGCCCAGAAAGGCTGCGTCGCTTCCCATGAGCGACGGGGCGCCGAAGGTTTGGGCCATTGTCGGGCAGGGCCGCGGCAAACCCTGACGCCCCGTGCCCGCGTTCTTGCTGCCGCGAACCGTCTCTGCGTTGAAGGCGCGCGCGGCGGCGCGGGTCGGGCGAGGGACACCAGCGGGCCGCGATGCGGAAGAGGGCTCATGCCCACCGGGCGCGCTACGGGCCGGGGCGCCGCTGACCTTCAGTGCAGGCGGACCGCGCAATCTGCGGTTGTCATTGCCCCAAGGTCAACAGGCGTGGTACGCCCGTATATCGGGCCTTCCTTGGCGCAGGAAAAAACGGACCCGCCGTGCAATGCCGCTTAGCGAAACACAGCGAGCCTTCGTTCGCGCCTATATCGTAGATCTGCCCTCGCCCGATCTTTCAGATCCTGCGTCCGAGACACCCAAAGCCAAGAACATCAAGTCGTTCCTCCGCCTGTGGCGCGACGCCAAGCAAAGCGCCGATTCCGGTCTGTACGCCCTCCTGTCCGAGATGCGCAAACGCAATCACCCCGATTTTGCCGCCATCGCGCAAACCAACCTGTCCGCCGCAATCTACGGCGACCCGCAGAAGATTCTCACCGCGCTCACCCGGCTCGACCCGGCAGCGGATGCCGACGGGGCCGGCGCAGGGACCCTGCGTGCCGAAGTCGACGCCTATCGCCAATTTCTGCGGACGAACGCCGCGATCAGCGTGCTGGAGCAGAACCCCCTCGGGGTTTCGGTGTCCATTCGCGCGCCCCTCACGGCCGCGCTCGACCGGATGGAGGACGCGCTGCTGCTGTCGTGATCTGCCCGTCGACGCCCGCCAACGACCCATAGGTGCCCCATGTGCGACGAAAGCTCAGAGCTGTCAGACGACGAAGACGCCTTCCTCGACGATGCCGCGAAGGCCCTGGGAATCGCGCGGGTCCGCGCCGCCAACACCGTGTCTCGCGGCCCGCTGGCCGGCGTACCCGCCCCGACCCCTGTGATGCCCGAAGGCAAGGAAGACGTCGGCATCACGGAGTATCTCGACGATCAGTTCCTGCCGTTTCTCGATCGCGACGACCTGTACGTTGCCAAGGATCTGAAACTGACGGTCAGCAAGATGCTCGAAGCGCTGAAGAGAACGCAGGTCCAGAAACTGATGTTCCCGAAGGAGGAGGGACGGCGCGCCGAGGCCGCGCGCGCCCAGTTCTTCGCAACCGCAGACACCAACGTGTTGGAGTTCGTTCTTCACTCCGTCAACTTCCTGAGGGACAGGAACCTGCTGAGCGATCAGGATCGCCGGGATATCGAGTTTCTCCTCGGGCAGCGCGAAACCTGTCTCTCCCCCGGGGATCTTGCCGTCCGCTTCGACGGCGACGGTCACCTCGTCAATCGCTTCAACGGGTTTGCCGAATCCACGCGCGAGTTTCTGCGCGACGAGGCCGGCCCGGATGAATCGATCACGTTTGCCAATCGGCACGTCGTCGCCGCTCATGCGATGCGGAACGCCTACAACATGCTGGTGGATCTGATGGGGGCGAACGCAGCGGAGGAAAAGCTGGCCGGACTTGTCGATGAGGCCATCGAGAACAGCAAAGCCGAACCCATCGTTCCCGATCCGGCCGACGGCAGGCATGCCAGAGTCATGGCCAATTGGCACAACAGTGGCGTCTGGACGAAAAAGGGCCGTGCGATCTTCGATCGCGCCCTCCAGGAGGCAACGGACAAACTCACCCGCGAGTTTCTTCTGAAACACCATATGGAGCCGGGTTGGGAAGAAAAGCGCTCAAAAGAGCTGCAGGATGCCGGAACGCCTCCGGACGAGATCGAAAACACCATTGAGGCGGAGATCGAGCGCAAACGCAAAATGATCACCGGGCTCTATCTCATGAACTCCAATCCCGAGAATCTGTGGCGCGGGAGCAGTTCCGTCAATTCTGCCCTTCCTCAGAAATTCAATCAGCTCAGCGCTGCCGTCGGTGAGTTTTCTCTCGACGCTGACGATGGGGCCATGGCCTTGATGGACGGGGTCGAGACTTTCATCACTGATCTGATCGCCAAACACGCGCCGTCGCAGGAATCAACGAGCAAGAAATCGAGCCATATCGGCGAGTATCTGGAAACACTCGAGGCCGAGATGGCGGAGCTCAAGCAGACCTTCTTGTCCTTTCTGGAGCAGCGGACGAGCGAAGCTGGCGGCGTCGATCAGGACGAGTTGGACAACGAAGTGTTCGCCCTGAAGGCGCAGCTCATGGAAGGCTACAACAAGCTGGAGGTCGATCTTCTCTCAAGCGAGACGGGGAATGAGCGCAAGCGCACCCAGGCCAGAGAGATGAAGGCCTCGGTCCAATACGCCAATTTGCAGGCCATCAGCGAAGCAATGGAAGAGGATATCGATTTTGGCGAGGATTATGCGATTGCGATGTTCAAATCGCTTCTGAACTACGACGAGCTCAGGCTCAATGAAGATAGCGAAGACAGCGATGCGACGGAGGCCGATGACGACGATGATTCCGATGGCATCCCGGATGTCAAAAGGCGAAAGGTCGCCAGTAGCGACGAAGACAAACCGTCTGCGCGACTGGGCAAGATGGAGAGTGAAAAGCGCAAACGAATCGAAGCGCAATTGTCCATCCTCAAGGACCTGTTCTCCGATCCCGAGATCGCGAAGATCTATGCGGAGGCCTATCAATTGGGGTTCGTTGGAGCGGATGTGGATCCTCTGCTGCAGGCGCAGAGCGATTACGACAACAGCGGCTTGACCGACTTTCAGAAGGCCTATGCCGCAGATAACAACGGCCATTGGGCTGAAGTACCGAAGGACGGCAATTGCCTGTTTCATTGCCTCGCAACTCTCAATATCGGGAGCGCGAAGGACCTCCGCAATGCCCTGGCGGATGCTATTCGGGATCGCGACGCGCGGATCATCCAGATGATTGCCAACCCCGCCCTGGCGGAGGCCGCGATCCGCAAGGATGGCGCCTATGTTGGCGAAGCCGCCTTCGCGACGAGCTACTCCGCCTTCCTGTTCGGCATCAAGATCACGGTCATCGACGATACGAACAACGTGTATTCGATCAACGGAGGGGCCGGGGGCATTACCCTGGCGCGGGCGCATAATCACTACTGGTACTTCAAGCCCGACTAGATAGGAGCGCGGCTGGCCAGGGCTCCTGGCCACCGCCACCGCCGCGCGGCGGGCACGGGCAACCCGATCACGCCAGACCGAAGGCCTCTCGGAAGCGCGCCATGCCGTCATCGGAGAAACGCACGACCCGGCTGCCCTCCTCCTTCCGCACCCATCCTCTGTCCAAGAGAGCGTGCAGGACGGATGCGCCCAAGCCGCCGCCCAGGTGAAACCGCCGTTCGCTCCAATCCAGGCACGCCCGACACATCGGCCGCCGCGCCGTGCGCAAGGTGGCAAGGTCCAGGCCGAATCGCTCGAAATGAACGACCCCGTCGCAGGTCAGCTCCAGCGTTTCCTTGCCCGCGTCGTCGGCCCGATGCGCCACGGCTCCCCGCGCGATCAGCGCATCCAGCATTGCAACCGCCTGCGTCCCGGCGAGGTGGTCGTAGCACACGCGGGCATCGCGCATTGCGGGCTCCTTGGGCCCGGTGCGGGTGCGCCGGTGGCCCGAGGCCGCCGCAACCCCCATCATCGCTTCCAGCATGCGCCCGACATCGTCGCTCGCCAGGGCGACATAGCGGTGCCGGCCCTGTTTGCGCCGCCGCAATAGCCCGGCCTCCTCCATCTTTCCCAAGTGGGAGGAGGCCGTTTGCGCGGTGATGCCCGCTTCCCTTGCCAGCTCACTCGCGGTCAGGGCACGCCCGCCCATCAGAGCGGTGAGCATGTTGGCCCGCGCCGGGTCGCCAATCAGGGCCGCGAGATAGGCGATGTCAGGTCCATGTTTCAAGGGCGATCCTCATCGGTCCGGGGTGCATGGGGCCACGGCATAGCACGAACCCATACCACAATGCTTCGACCGTGGTCGAAGCATCTGCACATCGCTCTCTGCTACTCCGACACCGACCTCAAACGGAAGGAGACCGCCCCATGACCTCACCCCACCAAGCCTTGGATCGGACGCATGCATGCCGGTGCGGCTGGCAAGATGCGACGCTCCGCAGACCCACCCCAGAGCCACGGCACGACCGGGGGGCGGCATGATGGGCGACGCTCTTCCGACCCTGCTGGCGGCGTGGGCCGCCTTCGCAGCTGCGGCGCTCTCGCCGGGGCCGAACATGGTTGCGGTGGTGTCCCGGGCGCTCGGGTCTGGGCGCGCATCGGCCCTTGCGACGGCCTGCGGCATCTCCGTCGGAGCGTTCGGATGGGCCTTGCTGACGGCGCTCGGGCTCGGCGCCCTGTTCGAAGCTCTGCCGGAGCTGCTGCGCATTCTCGGCGTGCTCGGCGGCGCCTACCTCGCCTGGCTCGGCTTCAAGGGCTGGCGCGCGGCGCTCACCGGATCGGGCGGAGAGATCTCTCCCAAAGCGGGCCGGGGTGTGCGGGCAGACGTCCTGCACGGGATCATCGTGACCTCGACAAACCCCAAGGTCGCGCTGCTATGGGCCTCCCTGGCGACCTTTGTCGGCGGCGCGACCACGTCATGGCCGGTCCTGGTGCTGTTTGCGAGCGGGTCGGCGCTTCTGGCGCTGCTGATCTATGGCGGCTACGGGATCGCCTTCTCCGCCGGCGGGGCCAGACGCCTGTATCAGCGGTTCAGCCGCGCGACCGAAGCCCTCTTCGGCACGGCGTTCGGCTTCCTCGGCGTGGCGATGCTGGCCCGGGCCGTGCGCGGCACGTGAGTCGGGCCACGGCGCGGCGGGCGCCTCCTGCGAAAAGGTGGTAGGGCGCGCGTGGGGCCTGTGGACGGCCCCACCCAAGACCACCGCAGGAGGGCACCGGATGAGCATCAGCAGCACGAAAACCGCCCCGCATTACGTTTGGGGAGATCGCTGTGACGGCTGGCGCCTGCTCGACGGGGCAGACCTGAGCGTGATCGAAGAACGGATGCCGCCGGGGACGGCAGAACTCCGCCATGTGCACGACCGGGCGAACCAGCTCTTCTACGTTCTGGAGGGGCGGCTGTCGCTGTCCCTGGCGGACGGCCCGCTGGAGCTTGGGCCCGGCGACGCGCTGAACATCCGGCCGGGCACGGAGCACCAGGCGCGAAACGACGGCGACGACCCCGTCCGGTTTCTCGTCATCTCGGCGCCGACAACGGCGGGTGACCGGCAGACCGTCTGAGCCCGCATCGAACGGCTCGCGCCGGCGCGGTGGCCGCAGGGCACAACCTTGGCTTCGGGCGGGGCCGTGGCCCTCCCTGTCGCGCCACTGCCGCGGCGCATGGCCAAGCTCACGCGCAAGGGCGGAGCTGCTGGGGGTCCGGCGTTCGGGCTAGAACGCCCGGCAGCCGCAACGATGGCACCCCTCACCTTTCGCTGCGCAGCGTTGGATCCAGGCGGTCGCGCAGCCAATCCCCGATCATCGAGACCGAGAGCGCAAGGCAGAAGATGATGGCGCCTGGAAGCAGCGTCAGCCACCACGCCGTCATCAGCCTGTCGCGCCCCTCGGACATGATCTGCCCGAGCGACGTCAGCGGCGGCTGCACCCCGAGCCCCAGGAACGACAGCGCCGTTTCGAGCAGGATCGTCAGCGGCAGATTGACGGTGAATTGCACGAGCGCGACGTTCAGGATGTTGGGCAGGACGTGGCGCAGATAGATCCGCGCCGGGGACGCGCCCAGCGCGCGCACCGCCGTCACATAGCCCGATTCCTTGGCCTGCAGAGCAGCGCCGCGCATCAGCCGGGCATACACCTCCCACCCGTTCAACCCGACCAGCAGCAGAAACAGGGTGAACGAGTTGTCGAACATCGCGAGCATGAAGAGCGCGACGATGATGATCGGCAGCGAGGCCTGCACGTCGATGGCGGCAACGATCACGGCTTCCGTCTTACCCCTGCGCGCGGCGGCCAGAATGCCAAGGAGCGAGCCGAGGACGGCGCCGATCACCGTCCCGACGATGGCCACGACAAGGGTGATCTGCGCGCCGGTGACGAGCCGGGCCAGCAGGTCGCGCCCGCGCGCGTCGGTGCCGAGCGGGTAGCCTTCCGTCCCCGGCGGCTCCAGCCGGTGGAAGAGCGAGGTTTCGCGAAAGCCGTGGGGCGTCAGGAAATGGCCGAACAGGGCAAACAGGACAAAGAGCGCCACGAAGCCAAGCGCGAGCTTGACGCTCAGCGGGATCGGCGGGCGCGGCCGGTGCACAATGGGATAGGGCGCATCGGTCATGCGGCGCGGATCCTCGGGTCGATCAGCAGATACAGGAAATCGACGATCAGATTGGCCATCACCATGGTAAAGGCGACCACCAGCACGAGGAACTGCACCTGCGCGATGTCGCGCGTCGCCACCGAGCGCACGAGAAGCTGCCCGACGCCCGGCCACGCAAAGACCTGCTCGGTCACCACCGATCCCGCGACGAGCGCGCCCAACGACAGGCCGATCAGCGTTACGAGCGGAATCGCCGCGTTCGGCGCGGCATGCAGGATCAGACGGCGGGAGAAGGGGATGCCCCGCGCCTCGGCCGCGCGCATGTAGGGCGCATTGATCGTCTCAAGCACGGAGGAGCGGGTGAAGCGCGCGAAGCTCCCCATGGCGGCAAGGCCGAGCGTGAGCGCGGGCCAGATCACACTGGCATTCTCGCCCCCGAGAAAAGTGGAGAATACGAGGGCGGCGATCAGGATCATGACGAGACCGAACAGGAAGTTCGGCATCGCGAACGCAAAAACGGAAAAGCCCATCACGAAGCGGTCGAGCGGGGTCCCACGGCGAATGGCGGCCAGCGCGCCGATGGGAATGCCGATGGCAATCGCCAGCGCAAGGGCGACGAGGCCGAGGCGCAGGGTAAACGGCAACCGGTCGAGGAATGTCTGCTCGACAGCGATGCCGGTATGGATGGAAAAGCCGAAATCGCCCTGCAGCAACCCGCCGACATAGCCGATGTATTGCTTCCAGAGCGGCTGATCGAGGCCCATGGCGCGGGCGTATTGGTCGATCACCTCCTGCGGGGCGTCCGGCGGCACGAGCGCCGCGGCCGGATCGCCCGAAAAACGGATGAAGAGGAAGACGAGCGTGACCGTGACGAGGAGGGTCACGGCAGCCCGCAGCAGGCGCGACAGGATGTAGCCAATCATGCCGCGCTCCCGTGCGGGGCGGTGTCTTGCCGCGCAGGCGTCAGCTCGAACCCGTCGAGCCCGGGCGCGGCGGACAACAGCGCCGCAGTGTAAGGATGCGCCGGCGCCTCGAAAAGGCGCGCCGCCGGTCCGCGCTCGACAATCTCTCCGGATCTCATCACCAGGATCTCGTCGGCGATCGCCCGGGCCACGGCAAGGTCATGGGTGATGAACAGCATGGCGAACCCGAAGCGGCGCTGCATGTCCGCGAACAGGTCGAGGATCTGGGCCTGGATCGACACATCGAGCGCAGAGACCGCCTCGTCGGCGATCAGCACATCGGGCTCCAGCGCCAGGGCGCGGGCGATGCAGATGCGTTGGCGCTGACCGCCGGAAAACTCTTGCGGATAGCGCCCGCCCGATTGGGCGGAGAGGCCGACAAGCTCCAGAAGCGCGCGCGCCTTGGCGTGCGCGTCTGCCCGGGGCATGCCGTGGATGATCGGGCCTTCGGCAATGGCGGACAGGATCGTCTGGCGCGGGTTGAGCGCCGAGTAAGGGTCTTGCAGAACCACCTGGATCGCGCGGCGGATCCGGCGCAGCGGCGCGCCGGTCAAGCGCTCGATCTGCGCGCCCCTGAAGCGGATCGTGCCGCTGTCGACGTCCTCCAGGCGGAGCAGGCACCGCGCGAGCGAGCTTTTGCCGGAGCCGCTCTCGCCAACGACCGCGACGGTGTGCCCGGCGCCGAGACCGAGCGAGACATCGCGGACGGCATGCAGGGTCTTGCCGGTGCCGAAGAGCCCGGACCGATAGGTCAGGTTGATCCCGCTTGCCTCCAGGATCAGCCCGTCATCGCGTCCGGCGCGCTGGCGCGGCTCGGGGCGTATCGCGGCGACGAGCTTCTGCGTGTAAGGGTGCTTCGGGCGCTGCAGCACCTCCGCCGCCGTGCCCGTCTCGACAAGGCGGCCGGTCTGCATGACGGCCACGCGGTCTGCGATTTCGGCGACGATGCCGAAGTCGTGCGTGATGAACAGAACCGACAGCCCACGCTCGGCCTTCAGCCGTCCGATCAGCGCGAGGATCTCGGCCTGGGTGGTGACGTCGAGGGCGGTGGTCGGCTCGTCGGCGATCAGCAGCTTGGGTTCCAGCAGCAGCGCGGCGGCGATCACGGCGCGTTGCGCCTGCCCGCCGGACAGCTGGTGGGGATAGGCACGCGCGATGCGCGCAGGATCCGGCAGGGCGACGTCGCGCAGAACCTCCAGCACCCGCGAGTGACGCTCTGCGCGCGGAACGCCGTGGACGGCCAGCACCTCGGCCAGTTGCGCCCCGATGGTGCGAACCGGGTTCAGGCTGGCCCCGGCATCCTGAAAGATCATCGCAATCTGTGCGGAGCGAATCGCGCCGAAGGACGCATCGCGCTGGGCGGGCATGGCCCGGCCGTCGAAGCGGATCTCACCCGCACTCACGGGCAGGGCGTAGGGCAGCATCCCCAGGACGGCCTGACCGATCACCGACTTGCCCGAGCCGCTTTCGCCCACAAGGCACAGCGTCTCGCCCGGCGCGATCGCAAAGTCGATCCCGCTGACGGCCTCCGGCCTGTCCCCGTCGACGGGAAGCGCCACCGTCAGCCCCTCGACGCAGAGCAGCGGTGCGGCGGCGGGGCCGTCCGTTAGCGGGTCCGGGCCGGTCTGGGCGCCTGCGGGCTCACTTGTCATAGCCTGTCATATAGAGGTGATCGAAGATCGTGACCGCAGAATTCCCGGGGTCCCACTGCAGCCCGTCGTCGATGGCGTAGCTGACCACATTGCGCCACATATACATGCCCGGCGTCACGCGCTCCCACTCGGCCACGAGATCGAGATAGGCCTGATAGCGCTCGTCGAACCCTTGTGCCTGCTCGAACGCATTGCCGAGGGCCTCGAACTCCGGCGTCATCGCCCAGGTCTTGTGATGCGCGCGGACACGGCTGGAGACCGGGCCCCAATCCATCCAGAGCGGGCGGTACGGATCGCCGGAAAACTCGCTCGACATCGACATGTTCAGGAAGTGAAAGGGCCGCTCATAGGCGAGCGAGAAGTTGTCCTTCAGCGCGATCCGGACGTTGATGCCCAGCTCGGCCCATTGCTCCACCATGAACTCGGCGGCGATCTCGTAGTTGGGATAGAAGCCGCGGGTGATGTGCCAGAGCAACTCCTGCCCGTCATAATCGCTGGCCTCCAGATAGGCGGCGGCCTGCTCCGGGTCGTAAGAGACGGCGCGGGCCCTGTCCGGATCGAAGTAATCGCCGTATTCGGGGAAGTTGAACGGCGTGGGCACGAAGGTTGCATCGCCCCAGATGGCTTCGGCGATGGCCTCGCGATCCACCCCAGCGACGATGGCGCGGCGCAGGTTCACATCGGTCAGCGGATTGTCGGGCAGGGCTTCGGTTTCGAGCATGTTGAAGGCGAACATCGGGTAATTCTCGATGCCCTTTTCCATCACGGTCACACCGTCGGTGCCGTCCAGCGCATCGACCTGGTCCGCCGGGACACTCACCACGACATCGTATTCGCCCGACACGAGGCCGGCAAACCTTGTGGAGAATTCCGGCACGATCTCGAAGCGCAACGAGGCGGCGGGGGGCTCGCCGGCCCAGTAATCCGCGAATGCCTCTGCCTCCACGGCGACGGACGGGTCGAAGGACGTCATGCGGTAGGGGCCGGTGCCCATGGGCAGCTGGCCGAACGCCTCGGTGCCGACCTCGTCGTAGAAGTGCTTGGGCAGAACGAAGCCAATGGGGGTCACCAGGCGGAACGGCAGGTTGGGATCGGGAAAGCTCGTCTCGATCTCGATGGTCAGCGGCCCCGTCGCCTCGACACGGGTGAACCCGCGGTCAAAGCGCGTGCCCCGCGGCGCGAGCGGTTCCTCTCCCCACAGACGCTCGGCAGACAGCGAGAACGCGACATCCTCGGCATCCATGATGTGGCCGTCGTGGAAGGGCACACCATCGCGGATCGAGAACTCCCAGACGTTCGGTGAAAGCTGCTGCCAGCTCTCCGCCAGCCAGGGGACGAGCGTGCGCCCGTCGGGATCTTCGTACCGGTTGCGGCGCACGAGCGTGTCGAAGATGTTGGAGTGGACGCGTCCGCCCGTGGTGGAAAGGCCGACCACCGGGTCCATCGTCGGCCAGAGATTGTCGACCGCGATCACAAGATCGGGCTTGTCTTGCGCGTGGGCGGGCGCAAGGGCGGGCAAGGCCAGGGCGCTGGCCATGAGCGTCGTTGCCATCAGGTTGCGAAGGGTCATGTCAGTGCTCCTGTTGGTGCCTTCTGTTCAGCCGCCGGCTGCGCCTCGGTCCCATCCGACGATAGGTGGCGCAGGGTGTAGGGGCGGGCGTTTACAAGATTCGGGATCTGGCGGCGCGCCGCCTCTGCGGCCGCCAGCGGCAGATCCATTGTGATCTGGCCCGGCGCGTCACCGCCGAGATCGGCCAGCACGTCGCCCCAGGGCGACACGATCAGCGAATGGCCCCATGTAACCCGCCCGTCTGCATGCTGCCCCACCTGGGCGGCGGCGATCACATAGGCGCCATTCTCGATGGCGCGGGCACGCAGCAGCACCTCCCAATGGGCGCGACCGGTCGGAACGGTAAAGGCCGAGGGGATGAACAGGATCGTCGCGCCGGCCAGGGCATAATCGCGGTAGAGATGGGGGAAGCGCAGATCGTAGCAGATCGACAGGCCGAGACGGCCGAAAGGGCTGCCGACCGTCACGGCCGCCTGGCCGGGGGCGTAGCGGTTGCTTTCCCCGGTGGGGCTGCGCCCGTCGAGGAACACATCGAAAAGATGGATCTTGTCGTAGCGCGCGACCACTTCCCCGGTCGGGTCGATCAGCACCGTATGGTTAAGGTACCGGCCATCCGGCGCCTTCACGGGCGTCGACCCGTTGTGGATCCAGATCCCGCGGCGGGCGGCTTCCTCGCGGCACGCGGCGATGTAGGGATCATCGCCCTCGGCCGTGATCTGGGCGCGGGCATGGTCGCGGTCGCGGTCCATCAGGCCCGCCGCCTCGGGCAGCGCCAGCATGGCGGCGCCCTCTGCGGTGGCACGCTGCGCCGCGGCACGCAGGCTTTCCACATTTGCGGCATGGGTGTTGTGCGAGGTCGTCTGCACCATCGACACGCGCAAGGTGTCCGTCATGTCCGCTCCCCGTTGATCTGCCGTCAGACAATAGAGTGCTGAAAACAAGAGAAAAAAGAACAAAAATATTGAAACTCGTCTGATTTTCTAACAGGTTGGGCCTATGGATTCCGCACGCCGCCTTCCGTCGCTCAATGCCCTGCGGGCGCTCGAAGCGGTGCGCGAAACCGGGTCGATCTCCGCAGCGGCGCGGCGCCTGCGGGTGTCGCATTCCGCCGTGAGCCACCAGATCAAGCAGCTTGAGGCGTGGATCGGCCGCCCGATCACGGTGCGCCGCGGCCGATCCGTCGCTCTGACGGAGGCCGGCGAAAGCCTCGCGCGGGTTGTGCACAACTCCTTCGATGCGATCCGGCACGAGATTGATCTGCTGCCCCTGCGCTTTGCCCGCGCGGTTTCGATCTCGGCGCTGCCGGTGATCGCCGATGCGGTTCTGCTCCCGCATCTGCGTTCGTTTTCTCAGGCGCATCCGGGCATCAGCCTGCACCTGTCGCTTGCCCAGACGGACCGGCCCAAGACCCCGGCCCCGGACGTCGAGATCCTGTTCCGGCAGCGCGACCGGCTGCTCCCGGAAGAGACGGTGTTCCTGCCGGGCGATGCCGTGCCGGTCTGCGCACCGGGGCTGCTCGCGGCGGCGGGGGGCGACGCCGCCGCCGCGGTGCGCGCCGGGCCGCATCTAACGGATGAGGATTCGCGCATGTGGGCGCAGTGGCTGGACCGGGCCGGGGCGGATTGGGTGCCCCATGACAGCGCCGAGACGCTTTATCTGGAAGGATCGTTCCTGCTGCAGAAAGCGGCCGAACAGGGGATCGGCGTCGCGATCTGCCGACAGGCGACGATCGCCGAAGCGCTCCGGTCGGGGGCCCTGGTTGCCCTGTCGGACAGGGCCATTGACCAGGATTGGGCCTATACGCTCCGCATTGCCGCCGGCCACGAAACCGAGCCGGGTGTGGGGGCCGTCCTGTCCTGGCTGCAGGGCCTTGCCCGGCTGACCACCGCGGGAGGCACCGGACAAAACCCGCCCGATCTGTGATCATTCGGCAGAAGATCGCCGCCGGTTTTGGCAGCCCGCCCGCCATGGGCGGAGACCGGCTAACGCTATAGGCAAGTCTTCGCCGCGCGTTTAACGCAAGGGTTGAGTGCGCCGGGGAATCGGCGGCCTTGTTGCGGGGCCCGAGCCAGCACAACGGCGGCCATACCCATGCCTGCAACACCGGATTTCATCATCGGCGGCGCCCCGAAATGCGGGACGACGTCGTTGCATCTGCTGCTGGATGCGCACCCGGACGTCTGGGTGGCCCGCAACGAGGTGTACTTCCACGACGCCGACGACCCGATCGCCCATGGCGACTTTCTGCGGCTCGACGGGCGCGATCTGTCCTGGCGGGACCCGTCCGACCCGGCCTTTGCCGCGTGGTACGCCGAGCGGTTCCGCGGCGCGCCGGACGACGCGCTGATCGGCGAAGACACCACCACCTATCTGATGTCCGACGTGGCACCCCACCGGATCGCGGCGAACGGCCACGTGCGCGTGATCTTCATGCTGCGCGATCCGGTGCAGCGCGCATTCTCGCAGTACTGGCACCTGCTCCGCAGCGGGCGGACGCACCTGCCGCTGGAGGAGGCCTTGAGTGCCGAGCGCTCGATCCTGCTCGGGTCGACCTACGCGCCGCATCTCAGCCGGTTCTTCGACCTGCTCGGCCCGGAGCGCGTCCATGTGGTTCTGTTCGAGGATTTCCAGACCCGGCAGCAGGCCGTGATGGACGGGGTGACCGGGTTTCTCGGCCTGCCGCCCATGGATGTGGGCGGGATGGGCACCTGGCATAACCGCACCCTGTACCCCAAGCGGGCCGAGACGCTGCAGCGGCTGAACCGGCTGGGGCGGCCCCTGGCGCGCTACCGCTATGCGCGGCACTTCGGCGGCGCTGCCCCGTGGATCGCGCGGGCCGGGCATTCGGCCTATCGCCGCTGGTATCGGTTCGTGCGGCGGCGGATTCTGACCGAGGAGCGCCCCCCGGCAGAGATGCGCGCCAAGACCCAAGCATTTCTTCGCCAACACCTGTCGGCACGCAATGCCGGGCTGTCCGCCCTGCTATCGCGGGATCTGAGCACCGTCTGGCCGGGGTTCTCGCAATGACACCGAGTTGCGCCACAGTGTGGACCGGCGGAATGCTGCGGGTGCAGCCTTCCGGGGTTTGCCGGTGCAGCATGGCGCCCCTAGCCTGCCCGGCACCCACCCCCGTCACCCTCTCAGCGGCCCCATTCAGAAGGCGACAGCCATGAACCAGCGCCTGACCCGACCCATCCTGTTTTCCGCGCTCTGCGTCTGGAGCGCCGGAGCAGGCCACGCTGCCGCCGAGGGCCGGAGCTTCTTCGAGCCGTTCGACCGGCTGGACCGCGACCGGTGGTTCGTCTCCTCCGGCTGGGCCAATGGCGATCACCAGAGCTGCCTGTGGCACCGCAACCGCGTCCGCGTCACCGACGGCCGATTGCTGCTGGCGCTGACGGCGAACGCCAAGGGCGACCGGGATCTGAGTTGCGCCGAGCTGCAATCCGAGGCGCGGTTCGGCTATGGCACGTTCGAAGCCCGGATGAAGGTCCCCTATGCCGAGGGCATGAACGCCAACCTGTTCACCTTCATCGGCGCGCCCCAGGACCGGCCGCATAACGAGATCGACTTCGAGTTCATCGCGCGGGACGGGCCCGTATTGCAGACGAACTTCCACATCCCCGGCGACAGCGAAAACACCGAGCTGCACGCCGTGACGCAAGACGATGCGTTTCGGACGTATTCCTTCATCTGGCAGCCCGGCCGCATCCGCTGGTTCATCGACGGCACCCTGATCCGCGAGGTGTCGGAGGGCCCCCTGCCGGACGAGGCCCAGAAGCTCTATCTCAGCCTGTGGTCGACCGACACGCTCATCGCTTGGATGGGGACGTTCGATCCCGCATCCGCGCCCCAGGTGCTGGAGGTCGATTGGGTGGCCTATACGGCGGACGGCGAAGGCTGCGCGTTCGACGGTTCGGTCCTCTGCCGCGACCGGGTCCGCCCATGAGGCTGGCGGTGCCCTATGCCGCGCTGACCGATCCGGATCAGAACGGGCTCTACGCGGTCTCCGCTGTTGCGCTCTCACTCTTCGTTTTTGCCTATTCGACGCTGTTCGGGGCGCCGTCGATCCTGGCCTTCTACGGCCTCTGGCTACTGCCCCTTGCGCTGGCGCCCGAGCGTCTACTGCGGCGGCCGGCGCCGGTTCTGCTGCTGCTGCTCGTCCCGGCCGTTTTCACGGCCTCGACGCTCTGGAGCGACGCCGCGGCGACATCCTTGCGCGCGGGCATCCAGTACGGCGTGACCATGCTCTGCGGGCTGGTCGCGGCGCGGATCGTCACGGGCGAGAACCTGGTCTTGGGCGGGGCGATGGGGGGCGGGCTCGTCCTGCTCTACTCCGCCGCGAACCCGGCGTTCTCCTTCAACTACATGGACGGAAGCTATGCCTTCAACGGCGCGTTCGCGTCCAAAAACCAGCTGGGCTACTTTGCGACGCTGGCGCTGCTCTTCGCCTCGGCGCTGCTCTGGGGCTACCGGACGGACCGGTGGGTGCGGCCGCTCGCCATCGGCGTCCTTGCCCTGGCGCTTGCGATGCTTTGGCTGTCGGATTCCGCCACCTCGCTCTTGGCGGCGATGGCGGCCGGCGGGGCGATCCTGTTCGTGCGCGCGCTCCTCGCGCTGGCGCCCCGGCTCCGGCTGAAAGCCATCGTGGCCGTGGTCATGGCCTGCGCCGTCCTGGCCTTTACCAGCCTGCGGCTTGGCGCCTTTGGCGCAACGCTCATGGCGTTCGGCCGCGATCCATCCCTGACCGGGCGGACCTATCTGTGGACCGAAGGTATGGCCTTCGGCGCAGAGCAGCCCTGGCTGGGGACGGGATACAACGCGTTCTGGGTCCGCGGCCGGCCCGAGGCCGAACACCTGTGGGAAGTGTTTCACATCTCGGGTCGGACGGGCTTTCACTTTCACAACGTGCTGATCGAGGCCTATGTCGGCGTGGGCCTGCTTGGCCTGTCCGTCGTCGTGGGCCTTTGCCTGCTGCTCTTTGCAATGCCGCTGGCTACCGCCCTGCGGCCTAACAATGGCGGCACCCTGCTGGTGATGTCGGCGCTTGCGGTGCTGTTTCTCGTCCGTGCATCGGCGGAGGTGGATTTCATCACGCCGCACACAGCGGGCACGTTCCTCGTGGCGTATCTGCTGTTGAGCCTGATCGATCGCCATGCGGCCCGCCCCGCCGCGCGCCCCCGGCCCGCCCCCGGCGGCGCAGTGGGAGGGGTTGCCGGATGACCGTCCCGCATCGGCCCGTGCAGGAATACCGTTTCACCTGGACGAAAGACAATTCGGGCCGCCTGGCCAAGCCGCGCAAAGACGCGCGCCTGCCGCCCGATCCGCCCCTCGCCGAGCCGCGCGAACCGCAGATCGACATGGGCGGCCTCGTGCGCGCCATCCGCCGGCAAGTGCCGCTGATCGCGGTCTGCGCGGGCGTGGGCATTCTGGGCGCCGTGCTGATGATCCTGGGCTCGGTGCCGCGCTACACCGCCGTCGGACCGCACCGCGTTCGGCAACGGAGAGATCGCGTTCAGCAGGTCCGCCCGCTCCTCATCGAGCAGCACGGTTTCGACGGCGGTGTAGCGCGGCACCGAGCCCAGGATCATCAGCACGGCTCCCAGAATGCCCACGCC
>JBCDGG010000095.1:0-21627 GCA_038757905.1 Pseudomonadota bacterium
GGGCACGCGCGACGCCAGCCAGGCGTGCTTGGCTGCCTCCAGCGCCTCGGCCGAGGGGTTGGCGATCAGCGCGTCGACAGCGCTTTGCAGGGCCTGGGCGGTCACGAGACTGTCGGTGTACTTGGCCTCGGCGATGTCGGCGTAGGTGTTCAGGACATCTGCGCGATCCTGCGCGAGTACGGGTGCCGCGACAACCGCCGCGACGGAAGCCAAAAGTATGGCTCTCATGAAAGACCTCACTGTTTTCGCGCCGGACCGGGTTCGCCGCCGATCCGAGCATGTTCATCTGAGCGCGGCGCCCACCCCCGGGCTGACCTTTGAAGAGGCTGGCTAGGAACGCCGCGACAGTGACCAAATCGTAAGCACTTGGCAACCCCGGCAAAACGCCGCGACATTGCGACACAGACGGATTCTTCCCAAGTTCTCAAGGGGGCGCAGCCGTTGCCGGGACGTGCCAAGCGCCCGCGCGCGCGGGCGAACCCGCGCTCAGGCGGGCGGTCTCTCCCGCGCCAGGCGCAGCTCGTCGGCCGTGTCGATATCGGCCAGCGCGCTCGCCGTTGTCCGGACCAGCGCCGCCTCCGGGATCTGGCTGAGGAGCGCGCGGGCGCCCGTATCGCCCGTCAGCGCCCGCAGCGCATCAAAGCGCGCACGTGGCCAGCAGGCGGGGGAGGAGCGGCGCGCTCCGTCGGTTACGGCCGCGGGCTGCGCGGCACTCGTTCGGGCGATCACGGCGCGCAGGAGCGTCGGCGTGACCCATGGCATGTCCCCCAGAACGACAAGGAGCCTCTCTGCCCCCAAAGCCTCAGCACGGGCCACCCCTGCCATCAGGCTCGCCGAGTGCGAGGGTCGCCCGGCGCCGGGCGCGACGATTGTAAACCCGGGCAGCGCCTCAGCGACCTTCGGCTCCTCCGCGACGGCCAGAAGCACGTCCAGACCCGCCAACCGCACCGCCTCCGCCGCGTGGGCGACGAGGGGTTTGCCATGCAGATCTCCGAGCAACTTGTCGTCGGTGCCGAAGCGGCGGGAGTGTCCGGCCGCCAGCAACAACCCCGCACGGATCATCGCGCCTCGTGGGTCAGCGGCTCCCGGTTGCCCTTCGCCGGAGACGGCGGCGACGCCATGGCTTTGGCGAGGATCTCCGCCAACACGGACACGGCCAGCGTGCCCGCATCCCGGGCCGACGGGATCAGACCCACGGGGCCATGCAACCGGGCGCGCTGCGCATCGCCCATCCCCATCGCCTCCAGCGCCAACAGACGCACATCGCGCGCGCGCTGGCTGCCCTGAGAGCCAATATAGAACGCCTCCGTCTCCACGGCGCCCATAAGCAGCGGCGGCTCCCAATCGTGGTCGTGGAAGAACAGGATGATGGCGGTGCGGTCGTCCGCCTCAAGGTCCGGCGGATAGGCCTGCACGGTCAGCGGCCGGGTCGCACAGCCCGCCGCTTCGGCCTGCTGCCGCGTCTCGTCATCGGGCGAGACAAGCAGGTTGGGATACCCGGCAGATTGCACCAGAGCGGCGAAGGTCGCCGCTTCCGGCCCCTTGCCGAAAACCAGAAACCGGATGTCGGGCCGGTAGTGAATGCGCAGGATCTGGCCGTCGCGGCCGGTCCCGCCCCCATCCGCAAGTCGCATCGTGCCGGTGGTGGTGTCGATCTCCAACGTGCACGGCATCCGCGCCGCGCGGCGGCGCACCACCTCGGCCAGGACCGCGATCTCCGGCTCGGGCAGCAGCAGAATGTCGAGGCCGCCGCCGCACGGGAGCTGAATGTCGATGTAGGGCGAGCCGCGGCCGTAGCGGATCACCTCGGGCGTGCCGGACTCTCGGACACGCAGCGCATGCAGGGCGATGTCGGACTCGATGCACCCCGAGGACAGCGTGCCCGCGCGGTCGACGGCATCGAACACAACCATCGCCGCCCCGACCGGGCGGTATGACGGCCCCTCGACACCGGCAATGAGGGCGAGCACCGCGCCCTCGGGCCGTTCGAGCAGGGCATCGAGCGGGTCCCGCGTGACAAGGCCCTGATGCGCATCAAATCTCATCTCTCGCCTCCTCCTGCCCCCAAAATGCGCCGGGCCGGTCCAAGGACAAGCCCCTGGAGGGCGAAGGACGGCCGCCTACTCGGCCGCCGTACTGGGCGATTGCTCGACATGGGCGGTCCGCGCACCGGCCTTGGAGGACGTCACAACACCGAGCGACTTCAGCTTGCGGTGCAGGGCGGAACGCTCCATCCCCACGAAGGTCGCCGTGCGCGAGATGTTCCCGCCGAAGCGGTTGATCTGGGTCAGAAGATACTCGCGCTCGAACAGCTCGCGCGCCTCCCGGAGCGGCAGCGTCGCCAGCGCCCCCGACAGCACCACCCGCCCTTCATCGGCGTCCGCGGGTTCTGCGCCTTCGAGTTCGCGCGGTGTGATCGCATCCTCGGTTCCGCCAAGGATCAGAACGCGTTCCACGACGTTCTTCAACTGGCGCACATGGCCCGGCAAGTGCATGGTTTGCAAGAGCGCCTCGGCCTCGTCCGACAGTTCCCGCAGCGGCAGGCCCTGCCCGGCATTGAAGTGACCGATGAAATGCCGGGCGATCATCGGAATATCCTCGCGCCGCTCGTCGAGCCCCGGCACGCGGATCGGCACGACGTGGAGACGGTGGAACAGCTCCTGTCGGAAGTTGCCATCGGCGATCTCGGCGTCGAGGTCGCGGTTGGTGGACGAGATCACGCGAATGTCCACGCGCACCTTGTCCGTGCCACCAACCCGCTGGAATTGCTGGTCTACCAGCACCCGCAGGATCTTCGATTGGGTGCCAAGCGGCATGTCCGCCACCTCGTCGAAATAGAGAATGCCGCCATGCGCCTCCTCCAGCAGGCCAGGCTCCACCCCGCGCTCCGATCCCTCGCGCCCGAACAGGACTTCCTCCATCCGGTCGGGCGCGATGGAAGCCGAGTTGACCGAGACAAACGGCGCATCCGCACGATCGGAATGGGCGTGGATGTAGCGCGCCGCGATCTCCTTGCCGCAGCCGGACGGCCCCGTCAGCATCACCCGGCCATTCGACTTCGTGACCTTGTCGAGTTGCGATTTCAGCTGCTTGAAGGCCGAACTTCCCCCGATCATCTCGGTGACGGTCACCTCCTTGCGGCGCAGTTCCGAGTTCTCGCGCCGCAAGCGCGAGGTTTCCATCGCGCGGCGGATGACGACCAGCAGCTGATCGATGTTGAACGGCTTTTCGATGAAGTCGTAGGCGCCCTGCTTGATCGCTGCCACGGCGATCTCGATGTTCCCATGCCCGGAGATGATCACGACCGGGATCGACGGGTTGTCGCGTTTGACGTGTTTGAGGATGTCGATCCCGTCCATCCGGCTGTCCTTCAGCCAAATGTCCAGGATCATCAGGGCCGGCGCCTCGGCGTTGAGCTCGGCCATGCAGGCCTCCGACGTGCCGGCAAGGCGCACCGTGAAGCCTTCATCGCGCAGGATATCCCCGATCAGCTCCCGGATGTCCCGCTCGTCATCTACGATAAGAATGTCTTTCATGGGTTTGCTCTCCCTCGATTATTCTGCTGCCTGCTCGATCCGGGCCTGCGCTGGGAGACGGATCTCCGCCTGCGCGCCCCGGTGCTCGTTTCCGTCAAATTGCGGCGCATCCGTCAGCGTCAGCGCCCCTCCGTGCTCCTCGATAATCTTGCGCACGATGGGCAGGCCGAGGCCCGTTCCCTTCGCCCGCGTCGTCACATACGGCTCAAAGAGCCGCGCCCGGTCCTCCGGCAGACCGATCCCGTTGTCGGCGATGGTGATCACCGCGTGCGTCCCGTCGATCCGCAGATTGACCCGCACCTCCGGCGCGTAGCCTGAGGGCGCCCCTTTCTCCTCCAGGCTTTCAATGGCCTCGCCGGCGTTCTTGATGAGGTTGGTCAGGGCTTGCCCGATCATGGTGGCGTCGACATCCACCTTGATCCCGCCCTGGGGCAAATCGCTGATCAGCCGGTCGCCCAATTGCTGGCGCTGGAGCGTGACCGCATCCCGGACAAGCGCCACAAGGTCGGTGTTCTGCCGATCCGGCTCCGGCATCCGTGCAAACTTGGAAAACTCATCCACGATGCGCCGCAAGTCGTTGGTTTGCCGCACGATCACGGCGGTCAGCTCCTCCAGCGAAGCGGCATCTTCCGGGCTCAGTTGGCGGGCGAACTTGCGCTTCACGCGCTCGGCCGACAGCTGGATCGGCGTCAGCGGGTTCTTGATCTCATGGGCGATGCGCCGCGCGACGTCGCCCCAGGCCGCCATCCGCTGCGCCGAGACAAGGTCTGTCACGTCATCGAAGGCAACCACGTAGCCCTCCAACTGTCCCTCATCCGACCGACGTTCGGCGAGACGTACCAAGAGCGTGGCCAGCGAGCCATTGCGCGTAAGGCGGATCTCTTCCTGCGTGGTGCCGCCGCTGCCGGCCCGCAGCCGGGCGAGCAGCCCTGCAAATTCGGGAACTGCGCTCGCCAATGCCTCGTGATGGTCACCGGCGTCGCCCAGATCGAGCAGGCGCAGCGCGGCCCGGTTCATGAAGTCGACCCGCCCCTCGGCGTCCAGGCCGATGACCCCAGCGGTGACGTTCGACAGCACGGAATCGAAGAGCCGCCGGCGGCGTTCGATCTGCGCATTCGCATCGAGGAGCGTGTCCCGCTGGGCCTTGAGCTGCCGCGTCATCTGGTTGAACACGCGACCCAGCATGGCGATCTCGTCGTCCCCGCGCTCCTCCACCACGCGTACCGACAAATCGCCGGAGCCGACGCGCTGCGCCGCCCCGGCCAGCCGCCCGACGGGCCGCGAGAGGCGCTCGGCGAACCAAAGCCCGAGCCAGATCGCCGCCAGAATCAGGATCAGCGCGAACCCGAGATAGAGCAGCGAGAACTGGAACAGAAGTCGGCCACGCTCGTTTTCCAACTGATTGTAAAGGCGCACCGATTCCTGCGTGTCATCGAGCAGCGCCAGCAGATCGCCCTCGACCTCGCGCGAGACGTAAAGATAGCGATCCCCGAAGCTGTCGAGCCGGACGAGCGCTCGAAACTCATTGGCGGCAAGATCCTCCAGAACGACGATGTCGCCCGTTCCCGCCTGGGCCAGCGCGTCCGCCGGGGGCTGCTCGAAATCGAACAGATAGCTCCGCTCGCCCCGGGCGCGGATCTCGCCGGCACCGTCGATCACGTAGGCCTCGCGCAGGCCGCGCTGGATCTGACCCTGACCGCTGGTCAGCAACTGGCGCACCTCGCCATCCGACAGCAGGATACCCGCGCCGGGCGCCCCGTCGAGATAGCGCGCCAGGGCCCCAGCATCCTCGCGCAGGTCGCGCATCTGCACGTCCTCATAGGCCACCGCCGCGTCGAGCGAAGCGCCGACAACGTTGCGCACCCGATCCGAAAACCACCCTTCGAGGCCGGTATTGATCGTCAACCCTGCGAAGACCGCCACCAAAACTGTTGGAATCAGGGCAATAATCGCGAACACACCCGTGAGCCGGAGATGCAGGCGGGAGCCAGCGGATTGCGCCCGGCGCGCCGCGATCATCTTCGCGACGCGGTAGAGAACCAGCGTGGCGAGCGTGACGATATAGACGAGATCCGCCAGCAGAACGAAGCGCAGCGCCAGCGAGTTCGCGCCTTGCGCGAGGGGTCCGAGAATGAGAAAGGTCAAGAACGCGAGCAGCGGCCCGAGCACCACAAGGCTCAGCGTCGCCGCTGTCTGATAGCGCCGACGGCGTCTGAGACCGGCGATCCGGTCCAGCGATATCCGCTGCAACGGCCGTGCCAAGATCTGGCTGCCCCGCTCTTTCCTCTGTGGCCAAAACGCCGCCCATATCTGGGCCACGAGACGCCACGCACCGCTTTATTCCGTGGTCTGGCCTATAGTCTTGCCTGGGCCGCCACGGCTCTGTTGCAAACTTACATCAATTTGCGGCGTCGAGTCACGCGAATATCGAGGTCGGTAATCTTCTTTCTGAGCGTATTGCGGTTGATGCCCATCAGGTCGGCGCATTTCGCCTGGTTTCCGCCGGTGGCGTCGAGGGCGATTTCGATCAGCGGCACTTCGACTTCCTTCAGCACGCGCTGATAGAGGCCGGGCGGCGGCAGAACGCCGCCATGGAGGTCGAAGTAGCGCCGCAGGTGCTTGCCGACGGAGGAGGAGAGCTTTTCGCCGTCGCCGCCGCCCACAAGGGGCTCGATCTCCGGCTGGTTGCCGAGCACCTGCTCCACCTCCGCGCGGTTGATCTCCTCCTCGGAGGAGGTGACCACCAGCCGCCGGATGGTGTTTTCCAGTTGGCGCACGTTGCCGGGCCAGGAATAGGCCCGCACCAGATCCATGGCGCTGTCCGCAAAGCGCCGCGTGCCGATGCCGTCGCGCTCGGCCCGGCTCAGGAAGTGACCGGCCAGAAGCGGGATATCGTCCACCCGCTCCCGCAGGGACGGCACAGAGATCGTGACGCCGCCCAGCCGATAGAACAGATCCTGGCGGAAATCGCCCGCTTCCATGCGGACCATCAGATCGTTCTGCGAGGTGGCCATGATGCGCGGCGCAGGGTCCGGCAGGGCGTCGAGCAGGCGCACGATCCGGCCCTGGGTCTCGGTGTCCAGATCGCCGACCTCGTCGAACAGGATCGAACCGCCGCGCGCCCGCGACAGGATGCGCGAGGGGCCTTCGCTGTCGGCGAGATCTTCGGCGTTGGCGATGACGAAGGGCAAGACGCGACGGTCGGAAAAGTCATGAATGGCGCGCGCGATCAAGGACTTGCCGGTACCGGACTCACCCGTCACCAGCACTGGGAGATCGGTGTTCATCACCCGCGCGACCAGACGGTAGAGCGCCTGCATCACCGGCGTCCGGCCGACGAGCGGCAGATCGCCCCCCGGCGCCTCGCCGTTCTCCGGGCGCGGCTTCGGTGCGGGGGCGGCACGGCGCTTCGTCTCCAGTGCCTTGGCGGCGCGCTTCATCAGATCGGGCAGATCGAAGGGCTTCGGCAGGTAGTCGTAGGCATCCGCCTCCGCGGCCTGGATCGCCGTCATGATCGTGTTCTGCGCCGAGATCACGATCACCGGCAGGCCGGGCCGTTCCTCGCCGATCTTGGGCAGCATCTCCAGCCCGTTGCCATCGGGCATGATCACGTCGGAGATCACGAGATCGCCTTTGCCCTCTTCCACCCAGCGCATCAGCGTGACGAGCGACGAGGTGGCGTGCACCTTGCAGCCCGCCCGCGTCAGAGCTTGGGTGAGAACGGTGCGGATCGTGCGATCATCATCTGCGACGAGAATGGTGCCGTCCATCTGGGTCTCCTAGGATTGGGCATCGCCGGACCATCCGTCCGGGGCCACGGGAAGCGAAATGCGAAAGGCGGTGTGGCCGGGGGAACTGTCGACCCCGATAACGGCGCCGTGGTCCGCCACGATCTTGGAGACGAGCGCGAGGCCGAGGCCGGTGCCGTTCTCCCGGCCCGAGACGAAGGGCTCGAACACCTCGGCCGAGATCTCGGCCGGCAGGCCCGGCCCGTCATCCACGATCTCGACCTGCAGGGGCAGGCGCGCGGGCTGACCGTCGTTCCGGCGCACCCGGAGCGAGCTGTCATAGAACGTGCGAATGCGAATCGTGCCGGCCTGGCCGGTCGCCGTGATCGCGCGGCCAGCACCGGCGCCGGCCGGCCGGTCGGCGGCCTCGGCGGCGTTCTTCATGAGGTTGAGAAACACCTGCAGCAGTTGGTCGGCATCGGCCAGCGCGGCGGGCAAGGAGGGATCGTACTCCTCCTGGATCGCCATATGCGCCGCAAAGCCGACAAGGGCGGATTTGCGCGCCCGGTCGAGCAGGTCGTGGATGTTGACGGCCCGGAGGCGCGGCGGGCGCAAATTGCCAAACTGCTCGACCTGCTCCAGGAGCTTCGTCACCCGGCGGGTCTCGCCGACGATCAGATCGCACAATTCCTTGTCGCCGTTCGAGAGGTTCATCGAAAGGAGCTGCGCCGCGCCGGTGATCCCGGCGAGCGGGTTCTTGATCTCGTGCGCCAGCATCTCCGCCATGCCGATGGCCGAGCGCGCGGCGCTGTCTGTGTTCATCGACCGCCCGAGCCGGCCGGCGATCTCGCGCGGCGTGACGATGAAGAGCACCCGGTCGGAGGGGCGCCCATCGGTGTGCTCCTCGACCATCGGCGCGATCTGGATGTTGCAGGTCTGCGGTGCGCGCTCGCCGGTGCCCACGGCCACATCATTGATGAAGATCGCGGACCGGTTGCGGCGCACGCGGACGAGCGCCTCTTCTACCGGCGCGTCGACGGCCAGCGCATCGTAGACCAGCGTATGTTCCAGGTGGCGCACGGTCGTGTTGAAGAAGAGCTCCGCCGCGGGGTTGATCGCCGTCACGTGATCGGCCTCGTCGAGCACCAGCGCGGGCATCGGCAGGCTCGCCCAGATCCGCCCCCCGCCCGGCATCAGGCGGCCACCGTCTCGGGCGCCCGGAAGGCCCGCGCGATGCAATCGAGCGCGCGCGCCGGACACGCCGCCGTCAGCAGGGGGCGGCGCAGGGCACGCGCCGGATCGGACGCGATCCGGCCATCTTCGACCGCGGCGTCGAGGTACCACCCCAGATGCTTGCGGGCGATGCGGGCGCCCAGGTCCTCGCCATAGAAGGACAGCGTCGCCTCGTAATGCGCCGCGACCAGCGCCGCCAGGGCCGTGCCCCGCGGGATCATGGGGTCCGGCGCGCCAAAGAGCGCGTGCGCGATCTCCGCCAGGCGCCAGGGCCGCCCCTGCGCCCCGCGGCCCACCATGACGCCAGCGGCCCCCGAGGCGCGCAGCGCTTTGCGGGCGGTCGCGGCATCCACGATATCACCATTGGCGATCACCGGCACCGACACGGCCTCCCGCACCCGGCGGATGGCCGCCCAATCGGCGCGGCCCTTGTAGAACTGGCAGCGGGTCCGCCCGTGGATTGTCACCATCCGGACGCCTGCCGCTTCGGCAGAGGCCGCGATCTGAGGGGCGTTGAGCGACGTGTCATCCCAGCCAAGGCGCGTCTTCAGTGTCACCGGCACATCGACGGCCCGCGTCACCGCCTCGATCAATCGCACCGCGAGGTCCGGCTCGCGCATCAGGCCGGAACCGCACGCCCCCGAGCCGCTCCGGCTGGTGACCTTCTTGGCCGGGCAGCCCATGTTGATGTCGATCACTTGCGCGCCGTTATCGGCGACCATCCGGGCCGCCTCGGCCAACCAATGCGGATCACGCCCGGCCAGTTGGATGGCCGTCGCGCCTTCGCCGAGGCCAAGCTCCGCCTTGTCCCGCGCCGAGGGCTTGCCCTGCACAACCTCCTGGCTGGCGATCATCTCCGACACCACGAGGCCCGCGCCGAAGCCCGCCACGACCCGCCGGAACGGAAGATCCGTGATCCCCGCGAGGGGGGCGAGAAGAACCGGCGGTGTCAGCGTCAAACCTGCCAGACAAAGCGACAAATGACTAATCCTTGTGCATGCGCCATGTGATATTGCGACCCGCCGGGGGGATGTTAAGGGGGCTTGCCGCATTATAAGGCCCCGTTCTCGCGATGCACAATTTTTGAGCATACCAGAGGCCGAGGGCTTCCCCGTTGCCCTGCCCTGCGGCACCGCCTAGACAGGCGCGCGGGTCAGATGTCGGCCGCCACAACGAGAGATCTTCCGCCCGATGGCTGCCCACCCGCGTCCCCCAGCCCCAGACCAGACCGGCATGCGCGTCGGAGCGCTGATCGTTGCGGCAGGGCGCGGCGCGCGCATGGGCAGCGATTTGCCCAAGCAATACCATAGCCTTGGCGGCTCTCCGGTGCTGGCGCGGACGGTGGCCCGCCTGACAGCGCACGCGGCCGTGTCCGAGCTTGTTATCGTCATCCATCCCGACGATTCCCAGCGCGCCGCCGCCGCGCTCGCGGCCGCCCGCCTGCTGGCCACGCGGGAGGCGGTGATCGACCGCGCGCAGGTCACCCATGGCGGTGCCACGCGGGCGGCCTCCGTCGCGGCGGGGCTTGCGGCCTTCGGCGCGGAGGTCACCCACGTTCTGATCCACGACGCCGCCCGTCCCTTCGTCTCCCTGGCGGTGATCGACCGTGTTATCGCGGCGCTCGCCACCGGTCCGGCCGCCGCCCCTGCCGTGGCCGTCACCGATGCCTTGTGGCGCGACGACGGCACGGACCGGACGCCGCACGGGATCGTGCGCGAAACGGTGCCGCGCGCCGGCCTCTGGCGCGCGCAGACCCCACAGGGCTTCGCGCTGACGCAGATCCGCGCCGCCCACCGCGCCGCGCCGGCGAGCGCGGCCGACGATGTCGAAGTGGCGCGCGCAGCGGGGCTTGAAGTGGCCATCGTTCCGGGGGACGAAGACAACATCAAGCTCACCCACCCCGCGGACAGGGCCCGGGCCGAGCGCCTGCTGGCAGAGGAGCGCAATGCGATGGAGACGCAAGAGCCGGCGACGCCGTTCCCCGAGATCCGCCTGGGCAACGGCTACGACGTGCATCGCTTCGGGCCGGGATCGGCCGTCGTCCTCTGTGGCATCGAGGTGCCCCACAGCCGCGCCCTGCAGGGCCATTCGGACGCCGATGTCGGGATGCATGCGGTCACCGATGCGATCTACGGGGCGCTGGCCGAAGGGGACATCGGCCGCCACTTCCCACCCTCCGACCCGCAATGGAAGGGGGCGGCCTCGCACATCTTTCTGGAGCACGCCGTCGCGCGTGCCGCAGAGCGCGGCTTTCGGATCGGCAATGTGGATTGCACCCTTGTCTGCGAGTTCCCCAAGATCGGCCCGCACGCCCCTGCCATGCAGAGCCGCATGGCCGAGGTGATGGGGCTGGAAGCGGGCCGGATCAGCGTCAAGGCGACAACGTCCGAACGGCTGGGCTTTACCGGGCGCGAGGAAGGGATCGCCGCCCTCGCCACCGTGACGCTGATCGGAACCCGCCCATGAAATACGCCCGCGCCATCGCCACCTTCGGCTATACCGGCCTCCTGCGCCCGGCATCCGGCACCTGGGGCTCGGCGGCCGCGCTCCCCGTCGGCTGGGCCTTGCACGCCCTTGGCGGGCCGGTGCTCCTGGCGCTCGGGGCGGCGCTGCTCTATCCGCTGGGCCTGCGCGCCGTGGCGGACCTCACCGCGGGGGACGCCGATCCCGACCGGTCCGAGATCGTGGTGGACGAAGCCGTGGGCCAGTGGATCGCGCTCTTGCCGGTCTCTCTGGGCGCCTGGATAAGCGGCGCGCCGTTTCTCGCCCTCTGGCCTGGCATCCTCGTGGCCTTCTTTGGCTTCCGTTTCTTCGATATCGTGAAGCCCTGGCCGGCCAACCGCTTCGACGCGCGGAAGGACGCGACGGGCGTCATGGCGGACGATGTCTTTGCGGGCCTCTACGCCGCCTTGGCCGTGGTCGTGCTCGCGGCTGTGGCGCATGGCGTGATGATGGGATGAGCCGATGACGGCCCTGGCCTACGACGTGATCGCCCGCGCAGACGCCGCGGGCCAAAAGATCGCCACGGCCGAAAGCTGCACCGGCGGCCTGATCGCGGGCGCGCTGACGGATGTCCCCGGGTCGTCCACGGTATTCGAACGCGGCTTCGTCACCTATTCCAACGCCGCCAAGGCGGAGATGCTGGGCGTCCCAGCCGCCCTGATCGCGGATCACGGCGCCGTGTCCGAGGAGGTGGCGCGCGCCATGGCGGAGGGCGCGCGCACCCGCGCCGGTGTTGAGATCGCCGTGGCGGTGACCGGCATCGCCGGGCCAGGCGGCTCCGAGCACAAGCCCGAGGGGCGCGTGTGCTTTGCCGTTGCCGCGCCCGGCGGCGCCCGGGCCGAAACGGTGGAGTTCGGCCCCCTCGGGCGCGCCGCGGTGCGCACCGCGAGTGTCGACCATGCCTTGCGCCTGATCCTCGCCGTCCTTCCCGAGCGCGGATCTGGGGGCTAGCCCCCGTCCCGCACAAGGCGGCCCCCGTCCGCGACGCCCCGAGGCCACAGCCTCGCTTACGCTTTGGCCGCTCGAAGCCCATTCGGCCGAGCGCTCCGTCGCTCCGCTCTGCCTTGAGCCGCTCCCCTAACCCGCCGAGCGCTCTGCCGTCAGTTGCATCCCTAGACGCCCCTGCCGCGGCGCCGCGCGCCCCTTAGGCCCGGGCGGCCCGCAGGCAGGCCATCAGCGCGGGCAGGTCCGGCTCCGGCGCAAGGGCGGCCTCGGCCAGGGCGCCGGCCGTCTCCGGCCCCAGCAGCGCATGCGCCTTGCGCAGCAACCGCTCCCGCCGCACCTGCGCTTCGAGGGGCGTGGCGATGTCATGGCGCACCCGATGGGCCCGCCCGCCCGCGGCGCTCACTTCGACCTCCACCGCCGAGCGCGTCAGCGTCTCGTCCGGCACCACGTCCACCTTGTCGCGCAGGGCGGTCAGAGCGGGATCGCTGCAATGCGCGTCGCAGAAGCTGGCCGGGGCCGCCGTGTCGTAGCCCGCCAATGCCAGAGCGGCCGCCATCCGGTAGGAAAACTTCGCCTCCAGCCCCGTGCGTGGCGCGGCAACGTCGCAAACCCGGCGCCACCGGGGATGGGTGCGCACCGTCACCCGATCGATCGCCGCCGGGGCCAGTTGCAACCCGCCGAGCGCCTCGAGCATGGCGTGCAGACCATGGCAGCAGACGTGGAACTTGTGGGTGACGGTCCGCATGCGCCAATCCGTTCCGAGCCGCGTCAGCGCCTCCCCGTGGCCCGCGCCCCGATGCGCCGGGCCGAAGCCCTGCGACCCCGCCAGCGCCCCCGGTGCCGAAACGGCCCCCGCCGCCACGAGATCGGCCGCCTCCACCGCCGCAGCCGCCGCGAACCCGGCATTGAGCGGCTTGCCCATCGTCCCGAACTGCGTGCGCAAGCCCGAAGCCCGCGTCGATAGCAGCCCCAGCACATGGCCAACCGCCGCCTCGCTCAGCCCCATCAGACGGGCGACGCCGAGCCCCGCGCCGATCGCGCCGGCCGTCGCTGTCGTGTGAAAGCCCGCCGCGGCGTGGCTCTCCCCCAACCACTGGCCGACCCGGACAGAGGCCTCCGACCCGACTATCGCCGCCGACAGAACCGCCCCCGCCGGCGCCCCCGCGCGCTCCGCCACTGCAAGTACCGCCGGCAACACTACGACCGAGGGATGCCCGATATGGGCGAAATGCGTGTCGTCGTAATCCAGCGCATGGGACACCGTGCCATTGGCGAAGGCGGCCGCCCGCGCCGGAACCGCCATTCCCGCAAGACCGGCCACACTGGCCTGTCCCGCCCCGCCCTCGGCCGACACCTGGGCACGCGCAACGCGCGCAACGGGCTCCGCCGCCCCGGCCACCGCGCATACCGCCCAGTCGAACAAGCACATCCGCTGCAGCTCCAGCACGTCCTCCGGCACCCGCGCCCGTAGCGCAAACTGCGTCAGCGCGCGCCCCGGGTCGCCGGACGCGGCCCCGCCCCCCTTCATCTTGCCGGAAATATCCCCGCCGGAGGCCGGCGGCACCGGGCCACAGGCCCGCCCGCGGCCCGGCGCGGCGCCCTCAGCCATAAAGCTCGGCGGCCCGCGTCTCGAAGGCGCGCACGATCCGCTGCATCGCCTCGTTGAAGAACATCCCCGCCGCGCCCTGCAACAGGCGGTTCTTGAACTCGAAATCCACGAAGAAGTCGACGTCGCAGCCTTCCGCGGCCACGTCCCGAAAGCTCCATTTCGAGATCATATGCCGGAACGGCCCGTCCAGATATTCCGTCTCGATGCGGTGGTCGGCCGGCCAAAGGGTGACGCGGCTGCCGAAGCGCTCGCGGAACACCTTGAAGGAAATCACCAGATCGGCGTCCATGATCACCGCCTCGCCCTGGGGCCGGCGGGAGCGCACGCGCGAGGCCGCCGTCCACGGGATGAACTCCGGATAGCGGTCGACATCGGCGACCAGCCGGTACATCTGCTCGGCGCTGTAGGGAAGGCGCTTGGTCTCGGAATGGGTCGGCATGGCAGACGCGCGGTACGGATTCTCGGGTCGATGGACAATGGCCGGAGAAATCGTATGGTCGGCGCCGGAGTTCAAGGGGGGCCGGGCGCGACGTCCGGCAAGCGGGCCCGCAGGGTCTCAGTCAGAGGAACCAGCCCATGACAGACCGCCCCTACCGGGTCGATCGCATGATATCGGCGAAAGCCATAGCCGCCCGTATCGAGGATCTGGCCCGCGAGATCGAGACCACGTTCGCCGGCACCGACAAGCTCGTCGTCGTCGGCCTGTTGCGGGGATCGTTCATCTTCATCGCCGATCTGGTGCGCGAGATCGATCTGCCGGTCGAGGTGGATTTCCTGGAAGCCTCCTCCTACGGCAATGCCATGCGTTCGAGCCGAGAGGTGAAGATCCTCAAGGACTTGCGCGGCGAGATTGCCGGCCGCGATGTCCTGCTCGTGGAAGACATCGTCGATACCGGGCACACGCTCGCCCATGTCGTCCACATCCTGCGGGCCCGCGAGCCGCGGCGGCTGGAAACCATCGCGCTCCTCGACAAACCGACCCGGCGCGAGGTCGACATCAAGGCGACCTGGACGGGGTTCGAGATCCCCGACGAGTTCGTCGTGGGATACGGCATCGACTTTGCCCAATCCAACCGCAATCTGCCCCATATCGGCGCCGTGCACTTCCTCGATGGCGAGAGCGACGCGGCCGACGCGCGGCCCGAAGCCCATGCCGAAACGGTCGCCGACGCCTGAGCGCGCACCGTTTTCCGGCCGATCCGACGGTGCCGAACCGGGGCGCGGCGGTGGGAAAGTACGCGTGAAGGGGTGACGCCTGCGACATTCCGCCCTACCCTCTCCGGGGTGCAAGACGCACTTTGCAGTCCAGCCCTCGGAGATCTCGACAATGGCATTTGCCCGACTTTCCCAAGTCACTCTGTGTGCCGGCGGCGCCCTGTCCGCCGCGACCCTTGCGCTCGCCGTCGCGGGAACGTTCGCCCTTGCGACGGAGGCACGCGCGCAGGACGAGCGCCCGTTCGACAACCAGATCCGCGCCCGGCAGGGGCTGATGCGGGTTCAGGCCGTCAACCTAGGCGTGCTCGCCGGGATGGTCCGCGGACGCACCGAATACGACGCCGAAGCGGCCGAAGTCGCGGCTGCCAATCTCGCGGCCTCCGGGCTGATAGACCAGCGCTTCTTCTGGCCCGAAGGGTCCAGCGTGTCGGATGTGGAGGGCACGAGCGCTCTGCCGGAGATCTGGAGCGATTACGACGCCTTCCTCGAGAAATGGGCGAGCTTCACCGAAGCAACCGAGACGCTGATCGACGTGGCCGGGAACGGGCAGGAAGCGCTGGGCCAGGGCCTGTCCGCCGTCGGCCGCTCCTGCGGCACGTGTCACGAGAGCTACCAGCTGTCTGAGTGATTATTCGCCGATCCCGTTCGGCGCCTCGGGGGCCTCTGGAACTCGGCCGGGGGCTTCCCTAAGGCTCTGAGGCTCACCACGTTAGGGGCACCCGCCCTGAAATGCCCCAGACGCAACCGAAAGCCGGCGCTTTGTCTGTCGATCTAGAAGACCCACATCCCTGCGCCTGGGAGGCCGCACCGGAGCGATCATGCGCCGTTTTCTTCTTCTGCTGATCCTGATTGGGGCCGCGGCCGGCGGTGCCGCCTGGTGGCTGTCTGCGCCCGCGCCCCTGCCGGCCCCGCGTCTGGCGGCGGTGACCGCCCATGCGCCGGATCCGGAGAATGGGGCGCAGGTCTTCCATGCCGCGGGCTGCGCCTCGTGCCACGCCGGCGCGCGGGCCGAGGGGGAGGACCGGCTCATCCTGGCGGGCGGGCAGGAGCTGGAGAGCGACTTCGGCACCTTCGTGGCGCCCAACATCTCGCCCGACCCGACCCACGGCATCGGCGCGTGGTCGCTTGAGAACTTCGCAACCGCGATGCTGGCGGGCGTCTCGCCCGATGGACAGCACTATTATCCTGCGTTTCCCTATGCCTCCTATACACGGATGACCGAGGCCGATGTGGCCGATCTGTGGGCCTTTCTCGGCACCCTGCCCGCGACCGACCGCGCCAATGCGCCCAACGATCTGGACTTTCCCTTTACCCTGCGCCGGGGGATCGGCTTGTGGAAGTGGCGCTATATGTCGGACGACTGGGTCGCCGCCGCGCCGTCGGATACCCTGGAACGTGGGCGTTACCTGGTCGAGGCGCTCGGCCATTGCGCGGAGTGTCACACGCCGCGCGACGGGTTTGGCGGGCTCGAGATTGCCCGCTGGATGGGCGGGGCTCCGAACCCGTCGGGCCGGGGTACGATCCCGAACATCACCCCCGCCGTGCTCAGCTGGACGGCCGCCGACATCTCCTACTACCTCGAAACCGGCTTCACCCCCGATTACGACAGCGCGGGGGGCAGCATGGCGAGCGTCGTGCGCAACCTCGCGAGCCTGACGGCGGAGGATCGCGACGCAATCGCGGCCTATGTGAAGGGCTTGGCGCCGGTGGAGCGTCCCGAAGGATAGCGGCCCGCCCTGCGGCGGGTTTCCGGTGTTAGTCCTGCCTCCGCGCGCGGGATGTCAGGCGCGTTGGGGCCATGCCACCGTGAACGCTCCCCGCGCGCCCGCCCCACGAAGGCTGGCGCTCCATCGTCAGGCGCGCGTGCCAAAGAACGGAGGCCGGCACTGATCCTACGAGGTCAGCGCCTGGCTTCGGCGCCCTCCGCCCGCTTCTCCAGCTGTTCGAGCCGCGCCGCGCGCAACTGGGCGAAGTCCTCGCCCGCGTGGTAGCTCGACCGCGTGAGCGGTGTGGCCGAGACCATCAGGAAGCCCTTGCCATAGGCGGCCTTCTCATAGGCGGCGAACTCCTCGGGGGTGACGAACCGGTCGACGCGGTGGTGCTTCGGCGTCGGCTGCAGGTATTGCCCGATGGTCAGAAAATCGATCCCGGCCGAGCGCATATCGTCCATCACCTGCAGCACTTCGCGGCGTTCCTCGCCAAGCCCCACCATAATGCCCGACTTGGTGAACATCGACGGGTCCAACTCCTTCACGCGCTGCAGAAGGCGGAGGGAGTGGAAGTAGCGCGCGCCCGGGCGCACCTCCTGGTAAAGGCCCGGCACGGTCTCCAGGTTGTGGTTGAAGACGTCGGGCCGGGCCGCGACGACGGTCTCCAAGGCGGAGGGGGCGCATTTCAGGAAGTCCGGCGTCAGGATCTCGATCGTCGTGTCCGGCGCGCGATGGCGCACGGCGCGGATCGTCTGGGCGAAATGCTCCGCCCCGCCATCGTCGAGGTCGTCGCGGTCGACAGACGTGATCACGACATGGTTCAGCCCCAGCTTCTGCACGGCATCGGCCACCCGGCCCGGCTCGAACACGTCCAGCGTGTCCGGGCGCCCCGTGGCCACGTTGCAGAAGGTACAGCCGCGGGTGCAGATCTCGCCCATGATCATCATGGTGGCGTGGCCCTGGCTCCAGCACTCGCCCACATTGGGGCATCCCGCCTCTTCGCAGACGGTGGTCAGCCGGTGCTCCCGCATGATCTTGGCGGTCTCGGTATAGCCCGCGCTCGTCGGCGCCTTGACGCGGATCCACGACGGCTTCTTGGGCTGGGCATTGTCCGAGCGGTGCGCCTTTTCGGGGTGGCGCAGCTGGGGAACCTTGAGATCACGCATGAAAATCGGCCTCCTTGCGGGACCACACATAAGGCATCGCGCCGGGAAGAACACGTGACAGATCGGCAGGGCTGCGCTGTGCAAATCGCATGGGGTTCATCGGGTCAAGCTGGCGCCCGACAGCGCGCGGGGATCGACGACGCTGAGAACCCACGCCTCCTCGGCTGTCAGGCCGACGCGGGTGCACACGGCCTCGGACGGGGCGTTGCCATCCTGAACGCCGGTAAAGAACCGCGCCGCGCCATACTGGGCGTTGGCCTCCAGCATCGCCCGCGCCCCGAGGGCGAGCGAGAGACGCGCCCCGCGCGCCTCCGGCCGGGTGGCGAGCATCCCCCACCAGAACTCACGTCCCTGTTCCGTTTCGGCGTAAAGCGTGCTTGCCGCGCAGGACACCACGCGCCCCGCCGCGTCTGACAGGGCGAAGGTGACACCGGGCCGCCCTGTCCCGCGCAGCACATCGCCCGCGAGCGTCAGCACCCCGGCGCTCGCGGCCGCGCCGACCAGAGCGCGCATGGTGTCAGGCGGGCTGTCGCCGTCGATCCGTGCGAGGTGAAGATGCGGCGGCACCGGAACCTCGCGCACGATGGCCCGGGCGGCAGCGAGCGCCTCCGCCCCGCCCGACCAGCGTCGGTAGAGCGTCGCGCGCACGCCGGAGGCCTCGACCTCCGCCCGCAGCCTGTCGACGCGGTCGGTCGGGACGCTCCCGTAGTTCGACGTGCCCTGCGCCTGCACGAGGCGCACCAGCGTGCGCACCGGTGCGTCCCCGTCCCGCAGGATGCCTACCCCCCGGCCATAATAGCCGAACCGCGGGTCTGCCCCGACCAGATCGAACACAGCCCGTCCGCGCCGCAGGAGCGCCTGCTGCTCCGCCGTCCCGTAGGCTTCGATATCGTGGTCGTGCGCGGTCACGGCGCGACCTTGGGTCAACCGGCGACGCACCGCAAGCGTTGCCTTGGCGCGTTCCCCTCGCGTAGCGTCAGTTGCGAAAGGGGGCCGCCATGATCCGAGCGACGCGCAAGGGCGATCACGCCCGGCTGATCGAAATCTGCCGGGCTGCGTTTCCCGAGGAAGACCTTGTTCCGCTGCTGCGGGACCTCCTCGCAGACGACACCATCCTGTCCCTGACGACCGAGACGCGGGACGGGCCGGTGGCGCATGTGATCCTGACCCCCTGCGCCATCGACCCGGCCCCCCGGGAGGGCCAGACGCCGGAGGCGCTGGCCCCGGGCGAAAAGCGCGGTGCCCCGGCCATGCTGCTCGGGCCGGTTGCGGTGGCGCCCGATCATCAGGGCCGCGGCGTCGGCTCTAAGCTGATCGCCGACGCCCTGGGACGCGTCGCGACGCGGCCAGCCAAACCGCCGGTGCTCGTGCTCGGCGATCCGAACTACTACGGCCGGTTCGGCTTCACCGCCGAGCCCAACGTGGCCCCGCCCTATGCCTTGCCCGAGGGGTGGGAACCGGCCTGGCAATCGCTGTCGCTCAGCCGGCAGGCCGTGCCCAAGGGAACGCTGCGGGTTCCGGCCATATGGCTGCACGAGGCGCTTTGGACGGAATGACGGCGCATGTGGGCTGGCCCCCGCCGGTCGTCGCCGCAGCAGAGACGAAGCGCCAGCGGGACGCGCCCCGGCGGGGCCTGTCGCAGCGTCGCACGCCGCCTTTCGCGCCCCCAAACGGGGGAGAAAGCCTTGCGGGCGACAGGGTGCAGACCTACCCTTAGAACTGCATCACACAGGACCACATCTATGCCCATCACCGCTCAGGAAATCGAGGATCTGATCCGCGAGACGTTCCCCCAGGCCGAGATCAAGGTGGAGGGCGACGACGGCGCGCATTTCGCGGCGCAGGTGGTCGACGAGAGCTTTCGCGGCAAGAACCGGGTGCAGCAGCAGCGCGCCGTCTATGCCGCACTGAAGGGCAAGATGGACGGATCGGCCGGAGAACTCCACGCCCTTGCGCTCACCACACGGGCGCCGGACTGATCGCCATGGCGGCCTCCCGCTCCAGGCGCGCCCATGGCTGACGCCATCTTCATCGGCGGACTGGTGCTGGCGATTCTTTGCGCCGTCGTCATGAAGGCGCGCCAGGCGCTGCGCGAGGATGCGGACACGCCCCAGGGCCTTGCGCCGGGAACCGGAGACCATATCATCGAGGTGGAGTATTCGTCGGGCCTTGGCGGCGGGCATGCCACGCGGATCCGCGTCCCGCGAGATCCGCAAGCCTATGCCCGGGCTTTCGTACCGATGCGGGAGCGGCCAGCCGCGCCACGAGACAAGCCCAGTCAGGCCGGGAGCCGGACGGCAGGAAACGGAACAGGAGCACGCGCAATTGCGGCGCGCGACCGAAAGAAGGACGAACAGGAATGACGACGACAGCCGAAGACCAGATCAAGCAGACCGTGACCGCCCACAACGTGGTGCTGTTCATGAAGGGCACGAAAGAGATGCCGCAATGCGGGTTCTCCAGCCGCGTGGCGGGCGTGCTGAACTACATGGGCGTCGACTTCGCCGATGTGAACGTGCTCGCCGACGATGCGATCCGCCAGGGGATCAAGGATTACTCCGACTGGCCGACCATCCCGCAGCTCTACGTGAAGGGCGAGTTTGTCGGCGGCTGCGATATCATCACCGAGATGACGCTTTCGGGCGAGCTGGATACGCTCTTCGACAGCAATGGCGTCGGCTACGACAAGGACGCGGCGGACAAGATCCGCGAAGCGAACGCCTGATCGGCCTGCCCGACTGCGCCAGACGCTTCGTGTAGGCTCTGCCGCAGCGGCGATCGGCCCGGGCGGCGCTTCGGGCCGGACTGGCGACGTATCGTGTTGCCGCGCCCGCATTGGGCGCACGGCGTGCGGGCCTTAGGGGTCGGCCTGGCGCTCGGCCAGATCGGCCAGCCCCTCGGCACGGGTGGCCAGGAGCAGGAGCGCATCCGTCACCCCTTGTGGAATCACTTCGACCGGGTCCGTAGCACTGTCCTTTTCTTCGGCGAGTTGCTGCTCGGCGGCGATGGCGCGCTCCTCGAACGCGGCGGTCCGGTCCGCGAGCATGAGACCCGCCATCAGCAGCATGCGCGCATCGTCGATGCGCCCGATCTGCTCCACCAGCGCCGTCGCCTCGCGATCCAGCAGCCCGGCGGCGGTTTGCAGATAGGTCTCTTCACCCTCCCGGCAGGCCACGGTGAAGGTCTTTCCCCCGACGGAGATTCGCACGTCAGGCATGCCGCTGCTCCTTGACCAGAGGCTCCAGCGCGGCAATCAACGCATCGAGCTCGGCCCGATCTGCGCTGCGCGCGGCCTCGACCGCGTCTGTCTGACGCTCCAGTTCCGCGATCCGGGCCGCTTGGCGGTCCTTCGTTTCGGACAGGCCGTCAACGCGGGCGCGCAACTGCGCGGCGGCCATCGCCTCGGCCTCCAACGCCTGTTTCAGAGCCTCGACCTCGGTCAGCGCCCCATCGGCTTCGGCCCGCGCGGCCTCGGCTTCGACCCGGGCCGCGTCGCGCTCCGAATGGGCCAGTGCCAGCATCTCGGCATCCACAAGGGCACCCGGCGGGGCCGCGTCGAGCGCGACCCCGATCCTGTCCATTGCCGCCGACAAACGGCGCTCCAGGTCTTCGATATCGGCCATTCGCCCCCTCCCGTTCCTGCCCGTTTCGGGCTTTCTCTGCTCGTCCGGGCCAGTTCCCGGGTCCGGCCGACGTGGCGAATCGCCGTCTTGCCGGACATGGCCAAATATTAACGTTCTTCGCGGCCGATTGCCCATCCCATGTCCGCCAACGGCTTAGGTCCGCTTCTTCATGTTCCCGGTGAAGCGTCCGGCCCCGTGGCGCAGCACAGCTTGACGGGCGCTGCCCCGCTGATACACCGCCTCCCGCCCCGTTGGCGCCAGACAGAACGCGCTCTGACGGACGGACGGGCCCAACCGAGACCGCATCGACCGAGCTTTGGAGAGACGCACGCCATGGATATCGCTGCCCTGAGAGAGGCCA
>JBCDGG010000096.1:0-21210 GCA_038757905.1 Pseudomonadota bacterium
GGCGGGGTTGCCGGCGCTGTATATCTCGGCACCGGCGCGGCGCGCACTCGGTATCGACGCGCCCGCCTTCGGCGCGGCGGGGGCCTGCCCGGTCAGGCCCGCCCAGGCCCGCACGGGCCCGTCTGCCACGCGTAGCGCCGCAGACGGGCCGCACAGGTCAGAAGACGTCGAAGTCGGAGGCTGACAGACCAGCGAGCGAGACGTCTTCGAGCCGAAGGGTGTTTCCTCCGCCGAAGTCGATCAGAACGTCGTCGTCGTCGTTCGGGGCCACCTCGGCCAGGGCGAGGACATCGGCCTCCGTCGAGACGCCGAGCGCTCCGTCGATCCTGATCAGCTCGCCAACCTCGAAATCCTCGATCACGTCTGCGCCGGCCCCGTAGGTGAAGACGTCTCTGCCATCGCCGCCTTCCAGCGTATCGCTGCCGAGGCCGCCATCGAGAGTATCGTTGCCGCCGCCGCCTTCCAGGTCGTCGCGTCCGCCGCCGCCGGCCAGCCTGTCGTTTCCGCCCTCACCGTCGAGATCGTCACGGCCGTTGCCGCCGCTCAGACGGTCATTGCCCGATCCGCCGTCGAGATCGTCGTTGCCGCCGCCGCCGTTCAGCCGGTCGTTTCCGGCTCCGCCGTCCAGATCGTCGCTCCCGGAGCCGCCGCTGAGCCGGTCTGCGCCTTCCCCACCGTCGAGCTCGTCGTCGCCGCTCTCGCCGTTCAGGCGATCCCCACCGCGTCCACCGTCGAGTTCATCGTCGCCTGCGCCGCCGAACAGGGTGTCCTTCCCTCCGCCGCCGTCGATCACATTGTCCCCTGCGTCGCCGCGGATCAGATCGGGGCCGTCCGTGCCGTCGAACGGGTCGCCGCCGGTGTCGTCGTCGTCATCGTCCGGCGGCGTCGTCGTCGCGTCGGAAAAGTCGAACATGCTACTCGTCAGGCTGCCGCGCGACACATCCTCCAGAAGAAGACTATGGTCGGATCCGAACCGGATCAGCGTATCGTCGCCGTCATCGACCGAGATGGCACGGGCAAGAAGGCTCTGAAAATCGCTGACGCCACGCGCCGGGTCGATGACGATCGTGTCGCCCGATCTGAAATCCTCGATCTCGTCGTCGCCGGCGGAGTAGCGGAAGATGTCGTTGCCGGCCCCGCCTGTCAGCTCGTCATCGCCTGCGCCGCCGGACAGATCGTCGTTGCCGCTGACGCCATAGAGCTCGTCGTCGCCCGCGCCCCCCAGCAGGGTGTCGTTGCCGCCGCGCCCATTGATCTCGTCGTCGCCCGCCGTGCCAACAAGCTGCTCGGATGCCGACGTCCCGTAGATCTCTCTCATCTTTGCCTCCCAAAACACTCGAATGGACATGTGCTGAGGCATTTAGGCGTGCCGGAAGGACTTACAGGACAGCGTCGCTAAGCAAGACGATAGAATAAAGCTATCAACATGAGATTTACGATAGAAAATGGCAATAAGCCGCTGATTGTCTGATGGAGGATCGGCAGGGATGCGCGAGGTGCTCCCACCACCGTCCCACGTGGGGCTGTCGAAGATGGGCCGGCGTGCCTGTCGTGGGGCATATGCGCAAGGGCTGGGCAGCGGGTTCACACCCGCGTGCGCCGCGACCGATTGAAAGATGACCCAACGGCAAACCGATGATAGAACCGTCCCATCGCGGTTGGAGGGATGAGTATGGGCAGGGTAAAGCCGTCTGTGCGCGCGGGCGCTCGGCAGAGCCTTCGGCGCCTCGCCTTGGCCGCCTCACTGGGCCTTCTGGCCTCCGGCGCGTCCGGCCAACAACTCCACGTCGACCGGGTCGCGATCCCGGACACGTCCGCAAACGTACCGGCCTTTCACGGCATGGTGCCGCGCGGCTGGTCGACGAAGGGCGGCGTCGTCTGGACGCCGCAGGATTCCTGCAATCCGTACGGGTTCAACGTCGAATGGATCGCGGCCTCGCCCGACGAGGCGTTCGGGATCGCCATCATCCCCATGGTGCGCTGGGTGTCTCAGCCGGCGAACGATCTGCGCAATTGTCCGGTGCTGCCGATCCGCTCGGCGCGCCCGGTGCTGGAACTTCTGGTGTCCAAGGGCTCGCCCGGGGCGCAGATCCTGGATTACCGGCCCCGCCCCGATCTATTGCAGGAATCCGGCCTCCGGCCCCAGCAGATGCCGATTGCCGGGGTGGGCATGATCGCGCTGGAGGTCGACGCGGGCGAGGTGCTGTTCGCCTATCGCGACGCTCAGGGGCGCGACATGCGCGGCTCTGCCGCCTTGGCGATGAGTGTCTGGACAACGCGCCTCGAACCCGCATTCGGTGTCTCCATGCCCGATACGTTTGGGGGCACATCGCTCGCCGGCTGGATCACCTGGGCCCCGAATGGCCAGTTGGACCTGCGCACCTCGGAAGCGTTGCGCAAGGCGATCACGCCGGATCCGAACTGGGCCCGGCAGATCGCCGATCACGTGCGCAAGATCGACGGCATGAATGCGCAGACTAGTGCCAATATCGCCTCGATCAACTCGCGCGCCAGTTCGGAGATCCTGGACATGCAGCACCGCGGCTTCCAGAACCGGTCGGCCATGACCGATCGGGCGCAGCGCGAAAGCGTCGAGGCCATCCACGGGGTGGAGACGTACAACGATCCGTACAATGGCGGAACCGTCCAGCTCGACAACTCCTTCCGGCATGTCTGGCAGCTCGACGACGGCTCGATCGTCATGACGGATGACGAGTTCTATCAGCCCGGACAGGATTTTGGTCCCGGCGGGCAACGTCTGCAAGTGACACAGTAGGAGGGGGTTATGGGGAAAGCACGATACCTGTCTCTGATCGCAGCGCTGGCGCTCGCCGCGCCTGCGGTTGCACAGAATTCGTTCGGCGAGGTTCAGGGCGGGCAGGGTGGCATGCTCCAGACCCAGCCGGGCTTCGGCCAACAGCCCGGCATGGCCCAGCAACCCGGCTACGGCACGGGCCAGCAGCCCGGTTTCGGCGGGCAGCAGCCCGGCTTTGGCGGTGGCGGGACTCCGGGCTTTGCCGGAGGGGGCCAACCCGGCTTCGGCGGCGGGGCACAGCCGGGCTATGGCGGGGGCGCGCAGCCGGGCTACGGCGGCGGGCAGCAACCCGGATACGGGGGCGGCCAACCCGGCTTTGCGGGCGGGGGACAGCCCGGCTTCGGCGGGGGCGCTCAGCCCGGAATGGGCGGCGGTCAGCCGGGGATGGGCGGCGGCGGCCAGCCCGGCTTCGGCGGCGGCGGTCAGCCGGGATTCGCGGGCGGCGGCGCGCCCAACCCGGGGCCCGGCGCTCAGCCGAGCCACGGAGGCGGCCAGCAAGACCAGATGGCCGCCATGTTCCAACAGATCACGCAATACGAGCGGCAGGAGATGGGCGTACAGGCGACCGACCGTCTGCACGCCGGCCAGATGCATGGGCCGACGCCGGCGTCCATTCCGGGCGGGCGTCTGGTGACCACGCAGGAGCTTGTGCAACTCGTCCAGTCGGGCCAGCCCTATCTGCTGTTCGACGTCCTGGGCTCCGGTCAGACCTTGCCCGGGGCGATTGGCGTCGTCCCGGCGTCGCAGCCCGGGGATTACAACGATCAGATCTCGCAGCAGCTTGGCCAGTTTCTGGGGCAGGTCACGCAGGGCAATCGGCAGGTGCCGCTGATCTTCTATTGTGCCTCGGTGCAGTGCTGGATGTCCTACAATGCCTCGTTGCGCGCGATCAAACTCGGGTATCCCAACGTGCTCTGGTACCGCGGAGGGCTGGAAGCCTGGCAGGCCATCGGCGGGCCCGTCGTGCCGGCGGGCTACGGCCAGTAAGCGGCGACGGAGGGCCCGGCGCGTCTGATGCAGACCGAGCGGCTTGGCGTGGTGAAGCGTCTGATTTCACCTGGCACCAAATGTGTCGCTTTCGTCGCGTCCCGTCCTAGAGCGCGTCGGCCGTCTCCTTCAGCAGGGTTGCAGAAGCCAGCAACGCCTCGCGTTCGTCTTCGCTCAGCGTCGGGCTCATCTCGGCGATCAGACCCTGGGCGCCGAGCAGCCGGGGGACCGAAAAGGCGACGCGCGGGTACTCGGGCAGGGTGTCGCTCTCGGCAGACAGCGACAGGACGGACCGTTCGTCGGCCCCGATCGCCTGGACGATACGTGCCAGGCCACCGCCGATGCCGTAGTTCGTGGCCCCCTTGCCCGAGATGATGTTGTAGGCCGCCCGGCGGACGCCCTCGTCGATCTCGGCGCGCACGGCGTTCGTCAGGGCCACGCGCTGCTGGGCCGCGAACGCGTCGATCCGCATGGTGCCGACGCGCGCGCCGGACCAGCCGAGCACCTCGCTGTCGCCGTGCTCGCCCACCACATAGGCGTGCACCGAGCGGGACGCGACGCCCAGATGCTGAGACAGCAGGGCCCGAAAGCGCGCCGTGTCGAGGATCGTGCCCGAGCCGATCACCCGGTGCGCGGGCAGCCCGGACAGCTTCAGCGCGACCGTCGTCATGATGTCGACGGGGTTCGTCGCAACCAGCAGGATCGGATCCGGCACCACGGCAAGAACCTGCGCGATCACCTGCTCGAATACGGACGCATTGCGCGACAGAAGCGCAAGACGGCTTTCGCCCGGTTGCTGGTTCACCCCCGCGGCCAGAATGATCACCGATGCGCCCGCAAGCACGTCATACCCGCCCGCATAGACCCGGCTGGGCGAGGCGAAGGGCATCGCGTGCAGGATGTCGGCGGCCTGCGCCTGCGCCAGATCTGGGTCGAGGTCGACAAGCGCCACCTCATGCGCCGCGCGCAGCATCCCGATTGCGTATCCGGCCGTCGCGCCGACAAGACCGGCACCCACGATTCCCACTTTCATCTTCGGTCTCCCTTCGTGGTGCCCGCCGCGCTCCATCACGCCACATCACAGCGCGTCGTGCTCGATGAAACATGGCGCGTCTTTGAGCACGCCGTGATCGCGAGCCGTCGTACGACCGCCCGTGCGGCCCATCTATGGGCGCTCACACCAGACAGGAGAACGTCGCACAATGACACGCTACATGCGCTCGCTTGCCCTCGTGGCTTCCGTTGCCCTGGCCAGCAGTATGCCGGCCTTTGCGGGCAACCAGCTCGCCGTCGCGATCGGGGGATACGATCCCGTGTCGTATCATCAGGATGGCCCGCTGGAGGGCGAGGCCCGCTTCAACCACTTCTGGAACGGGGCCGTCTGGTACTTCGCCTCCGAGGAGAATCGCGACACCTTCGCCGATGCGCCGGAGGCGTTCGCCCCAGCCTATGACGGCTATTGCGCCTGGGCGGCCAGCCAGGGCTACAAGGCGCCCGGCGATCCCAACGTGTTCGAAGTGGTGGAGGGCACGCTGTACCTTCAGGTGCATCCCCGCGCGCAGACCCTGTGGCTCGAAGACGTGCCCACCCATATCGAAGCGGGCGACGAAAACTGGCCGCGCATCCATCCGTTCTAAGCCAAACCGAAGTCAGGGCCCGGGTGGCGGCGGCAGGCCGCCCCCGGCTACACCTTCATCAGCGTGCCGAAGATGCGGTCCTTGTGCTCCTGCAGGTAGATGCGCAGCCAGGGCACGAAGCGCTCCGGCCGCCGGGCGACTTCCGCCGTAAGGTCGTAGAAGCCGACCCACTCGACCTGGGACACCTCCTCGGGGTTGGGCGAGACCTGCATCTTGCGTTCCGCGATGGCGGTGAAGATGTCGACGACCTCGTGCTCCACCAGCCCGCCCCCGACATCGGCGCGATACTCGACCGTGTCGCGCAAGGCGGGGTAGAGCCCCTCGATTCCCAACTCCTCGCGCAGGCGACGCACCGCGCAGGCGGCGGGCGCCTCGTTCCACTCGGGATGTGTGCAGCAGGTATTCGCCCAGAGGCCGGGCGTGTGGTACTTCGACAGGGCCCGGCGCTGCAAAAGCACGTTCTCGCCATCGAGAACGAACACGGACACCGCTTTATGCTTGAGCCCCTTGCGATGCACCTCAAGCTTTTCCACGGGTTTCAGTTCACCGTCCACCCAGGCCGGGATCATCTTCTCCGTCATGCGGGCCTTCTTTGGTCTCAGGTGGAGACCGCCGGAACGATCCCCGTAAGGTGCGCGATATTCTTAAGCCCGATCTTCAGGTGCGCTAGCGGGCGTGCCTTCACGAGCTTCTTGTTCATGTACGCCTCAAAAGTGAGGCGTTGCACGTCGACATCGTGACACAGCGACACAAAGCGCTCACGCCGCTCGTCGGAGCGGTAATAGGCATCCTGCATGGCGCCGAGAATCTTGAAGACGTTCTTGTGCTCCTTCATGAAGAGCTGCCGCGCGATCCTGAGGTCTTTGGTTCTTCCTGTCTTTAGAGCCGCTTGGGCGGCAGTTGCCGCAGCGCGGCCCCCTGCCATGGCATAGTAGATGCCCTCGCCCGAGGAGGGGGCGACCACCCCCGCGGCATCGCCCGCGAGCACCACATCGCGCCCGTTATCCCACTTGTCGAGGGGTTTGAGCGGGATCGGCGCCCCCTCGCGGCGGATCGTCTCACATTCCTCCAGACCCGCGGCGATGCGCAGATCGGAGGTGGCCTGCTTAAGGTCCACATCCTTGACCATCGAGCCCATGCCGACCGACGCCGACTTGCCGTGGGGAAAGACCCAGCCGTAGAAATCCGGCGAGATGCGGCCGTCGTAGATCACGTCGCACCGGTGCCCTTCATAGGCGCCGTTGATGCACTCGGTCTTCGCGCCGGTGGGGTCGATGATCTCGTGATAGGCGACAACGTAGGGAATGCGGTCGCCGTCCTTGATCTCCTGCCGGGCCACGTTGGAGCGCGCGCCGTCGGCGCCGATCACGTATTTCGTCGCCAGGCGCACCTCGTCGCCGCTGGCCTTGTCGCGATAGACCACGACGGTCTTGCCGCCATCGCGTTCTACCGCCTTGAAGGTGCCGGTGTGCCGGTCGGCACCGGCACGCGCGGCGCGCCCGCGCAGGAACTCGTCGAAGTGCTCGCGGTCGACCATGCCGACGAAGCCGTTCTCGATCGGGATGTCGACATGGCGATGGGTCGGCGAGATCATGCGCGCGGTGTCGATCTTGGCCACGAGCATATCGTCGGGAATGTCGAAATCGGCGATCAGACGCGGCGGAACCGCGCCGCCGCACGGCTTGATGCGGCCGGCCCTGTCGATCAGGGCGACCTTGCGGCCGGCCCGCGCCAGATCCTCTGCGGCGGTGGCGCCGGACGGGCCCCCGCCAACGACGACGACGTCATACTCCATCTGCGTTACTCCCCCGGTACGAGCGCCGTATTGGGCGCGGTCGGTTGTTTCATCATGCGAAAGGCCATGGCGGCCGCGAACAGGAACAAGGCGGCTTCGGCCAGGAACACGGCCCCGAAGGCCGGTGCGTCGCTGAAGCTCGTCCGCAGGAGATCGGCCGCGGCCGCCCCAGTGAGGCCACCGAAGCCCGCGGCAATCGCCTGCGCGGCGCCCCAGAGCCCCATGCGCGTGCCTTCGCGCCGTTCCCGCCCCTGGCCGGCCAGCGCCATCATCGAGCCGATGGCCGCGACGGCGAACATCCCGTTGAAAAAGCCCATGGCCACAACGGCGGGCACCAGGGGCGCGCCGGGGCCCAGCGGGCCGAGCGAGGCGATGGCGATCTGGCTGGCGGCCGATCCGATACAGCCGGCCACGACCCAGCCGCGCAACGAGCCGATCCTGAGCGCGGTGCCGGCGATCCCCACTAGGATCATCCCCAGAAGGACGCCCCCGTTCTGGGCCCCGGACAGGGCGGTGGATTGCCCCGGCGTGAAGCCGAAGACGAGGCCCGCATAGGGCTCCAGTATCAACTCCTGCATGAAGTAGGCCGTCATCGACAGGAACACGAAGATCGTGAAACGCCGTGCGTCCCGCTCCCCCCAGACCTCGCGCAGGCCCTGCAGGAACGGCTGCTCCTCCGGGGCGCGCGCGGCGGTGACCGAGCGTTCCACTCCCCAGACGGCCAGGCAGGTCACCAGCACCGCCCCGCTCGCCACGCAGGCCACGATGGTGACCATGCGGGCGTGACTGTAGGGTTCCAAGAGGGCGCCGACGATGCCCGCGGTGGCGGCAATGCCCAAGATCATCATCAGCCACGTGATCGTGGCCGCCGCCGGGCGCCGCCGGGGCGCCGTGGCCGTGGCCAACAGGGCCAGAAGCGACGTACCCGAGGCGCCCACGCCGATCCCGATCAGAATGTAGGCGAAGATGCTCAGCGAAAGCCCGGACCAGAACGCCGTTTCCATCCACCAGACAGCCGCCGCCGCCAGCACGCCGCCCAGGGAAAGGATGGCCATCCCGGCGACGATCCAGAACGTCCGCTTGCCGGACTGGTCCGACAGAAAGCCCCAGTTCGGCCGGGTGATCTGAATGCCGTAATGCAGCGCCACGAGGGCCCCGGGCAGAACCGCCGGCAGCGCCAGTTCCACCACCATCAGCCGGTTGAGCGTCGACGTCATGAGCACGACGACCGCGCCCAGCGCCATCTGCACAGCGCCGAGTCTGACGATTTGTCCCCAAGACAGGGTCATAGGGCGAGCCCCCTCAATGCGAATGCCGCGACCATCATGCCGCTGACGTAGAGGCCAACGCCCGGGCCGTTGTACCAAGGCGCCTTGCCCTTGGGGTCGCGCAGCAGAACCTGCATCGCCCAGATTTGACCGAAGAGACCCGCGAGGATCGCGGCCGCGAAGGGCTCGCGCCCCCAAACGAAGAGCAGCACGATCACCGCGACCTGCGGCAGCGCCATGATCCAGCAGGCCAGACGCGCCGCGCGCTCGGGGCCGAGCGTGACGGGCAGCGAGTTCACGCCCATCTTGCGGTCACCCTCCAGCGCCTTGAAGTCGTTCAGCGTCATGATCCCATGGGCGCCGATGCCGTAGAGCAGCGCGATGACGACGATCTCCCAGCGTGGGGCGCCGGCCGACAGTACGGCAGCGCCGGTCAGCCACGGCAACGTCTCGTAGGACAGCCCCACAAGGCCCGGCCCCCACCAGCCGGAGCGTTTCAGCCGCACCGGTTCCGCCGAATAGGCCCATGCCGCAAGCACCCCGGCCACCGTGGCCGCAAAGCCCCAAGGCCCGAGCAGCGCGCCCACCATGAGCGACAGCGCCGACATGGCAAGGGCGATCCAAAGCCCCCAGCGTCCAGGGATCCGGCCCGACGGAATGGGGCGGTCGGGCTCGTTGATCGCGTCGACATGCCGGTCGCACCAATCGTTGGCGGCCTGGCTCATCCCGCAGACGATGGGGCCAGCCAGGATCACACCCAGGAGGACAAGGCCCCAGCTTTGGGCGAACGCGCCGCCGGCGGAAACCGCGCCGCAGACATAAGCCCACATCGGGGGAAACCAGGTGATCGGTTTGATCAGAGTGAGCGTGGCGCGCGGGTCCGGGCGCCGGCGCGGGCCGTCGAGAGAGCCAGAGTGTAAACTTGAACTGACAGTCATGTTGGTAGACAATAGTACGTCGCGCATCCAATCAAGCAAAAAAGAAACGAAGGGTGTGCGGCGAAACTGTCTATTCAAGTTGACAGACTATGACGGTAGATCGTTCCGTGTTAACCAATTCCATGGAATCCACTGACATCTCGGTGCCAGTCCGTCCAATTTTGGGCGGGTTTGACGCTTAGGCCTGTCCAATGATGTCGAAAGCGCCTCTGATTTCCCGTTTCGCCCGTTTTCAAGCCATCGAGGATCTCCGGTCGATCACAGCCGCGGCTAAAGCGTCTGTGTTCGAGCAGGTCGTGCGACGGGTGCCCGGAGTGCCCTCGGCGGCCGGATTGGCCCACGTCGCGGCGACCGAGGCCCGGCTCGATCGAAGCACCGTCGGCTACCATCCGGCCCTGGCGCTCGCCGCCACCCTGCCGAACGAGGATCTGGCGGGCTTCGCCGTGGCCACGGCCCTGCTGCTCGCCGACCGGCTTCAGCATGGGGCCGGGCCGGATGATCTCTATTGGCATTACGACGCGCATCGCACGGTCTACCGGTCCCTCCCGCCGGACACGCGATCCGCCATCCTGATGGGCTTTGCGCTGCTGCACGACATGCGCTGCGTCACCTTGGAGGACCCGCCCGCGCCCGACGAGCGGTCTGCGCGGCCCGAGACGCTCGTGCGCAGCGCGCTTGCCGCGGCCCCGGCAGACGTGGCTCTGGCGTTCGGCGCTGCCCTCGACGGGGCCGGAGCAGACGCATCGGAGCGTCTGTGGCGCGAGACCGCACACCGTATGGTCGAGACGCCCGCGTTGAACAGCGCGGCGCGGCATCTCTACACCACGCGATCCGCCTGGGACCCTTACCGCGATTGGCCGGACGCGCGGATCGCGGCCGAGGGGATTGCAATCCCCTTCCCGTGCACCCTACCAGTGCCCCATGGCCCCGACTGATCTGTCCTCCGTCTATACGCTCGTCGTCCAGGTCGGCCGCAGCGCCGAGGATGGGCTACCCGAGGGCGCAACCGGTGCGGGACTGATGTGCTACGCCACCGGCCGGGACGAGGCCGAGGCCGTGCGCGAGACGGTGGCGCTGCTGAAGCAGGCCGGGATGGCCCCGCTGGACGTGACCGGCTACGGGACACTGGCCGACCGCAAGGCCGAGGGCCACGACATTTCGGAGGAGGAGGAGGGCCTGATGCAGCGCGCCGCCGCCGAGAACGCCGTGGTTGTGGTGCAGGTGACCCCGTTCTTCGAAGGCGACACCGACGCCCCGGATCCGACCGCCGCTCCGTCCAAATAGCCCGAGCCCAAGGCCCAAGTCGCCGCACGCCCCCAGGGGTTCGACGCGCTGCGGCGCTGCAGGGAGCCGAGGTTGATCCTGGCGGGCCGCGACAGCCTGCCGGGCTGTGGGCCGATGCATCGTTCCTCGCTTGAGGCCAATCCAGTGGCCGCCGTCGCAACCGTTCCCGTTCTCGAAAAACTGACCACAGATTGAGCCGAGTCTGCGCCGCTTGGCCATTGAGGCGCCCAGATTCGGTCATCTCTCCACGCGAGTCTGCTCAGGCGTCGGGCGGCCCTTCTGCTGCGGATCGACCGGTGCGCGCCGCGCTGCGCTGTCTGCCACCTCCCGCCGGATGCACACCCGGCGGACGCCAAGAGTGTCTTTGGATCCATGTGTACCATCTGCGCCAGCTTCACCCTCACGGGCCCCGATTGCGCCCTTGCCAACGGCCCGGACGGCGAGAGCATGGCCGTGACCCGCGAGGTGACGGCCAACCTTCCGACCTATAGCCCCGGTCAGGTGGCGACCTACCTGCTCGAGGGGTTCTGGGCGGGGTTCATCGGAACGGCCGGTCCTTTCGCGTTCGATCTCGGGCCCGCGCGGGAGTTGACCGTGAACCTCACCGCGCTGCGGCCCGAGGGGCGCGAGATGGCACGCGATGCCCTGGACGCCTGGACGAACGTCACCGGGATTTCCTTTGTCGAGCGGGGCGCGAACGCCCAGATCACCTTTTCCGACGATCAGGCCGGCGGCTTCGGCGGCCCGAACCGGATCGTCGGCGACACGATCGAAACGTCGATCGTCAACGTGTCTCAGGACTTGGTCGAGGATCACGGCACCGGCGTCGGCACGGTGAGCTTCTTCTTCTATCTGCACGAGATCGGCCAGGCCCTGGGGCTTGGTCATCCAGGTCAGTACAATGCCTCGGCCGAGTTCGCCCGCGATGCAACCTTTGCCAACGACAGCTGGCAGATGTCGGTCATGTCCTACTTCGGGCAGGACGATAACCCCCATGTCGATGCCAGCTACGCCGTGCCGATCACGCCGATGATGGCCGACATCGTCGCGGTCCACCGCCTCTATGGCACGGGCGACGGCGTGCGGGGCGGCGATACCGCCTATGGCGGCAGCAATTCCGGCGGCGGGGTCGATTTTTTCAGTGAGACGGATAATCCGGTGACCAAGACCATTGTGGATACGGGCGGCCGCGACACGGTCGACCTGCGTGGCGACGACAGCGGCGTACGGCTCGACCTGCGCCCCGGCGCCTTTTCGGACGTGCTGGGCCTGAAAGGTAATCTGGCGATTGCCCCGGGCACGACGGTCGAAGTCGCGCTGCTGGGCGCGGGCAACGATACCGTCACCGGCAACGCCGCGGCGAACGACATCCGGCTTGGCGGTGGGTCCGACTTTGTCCGCGGCGGCGACGGCACGGATATGCTCGACGGCGGCGACGGGGCGGACACGCTTGAAGGCGGCAATGGCGGCGACGTGCTGATCGGCGGCCGGGGCAGCGACCGGCTGGTCGGCGGCGCGGGCGAGGACACGGCGCGGTTTCAGGGCAGCCTCGACCAGTACAGCGTGACGATCCGCGACGGCTCCGTCCTGGTGAGCGACCGGGTCGGCAGCCTCGGGACGGACACGCTGGTGGGGGTCGAATCCGCCGAGTTCGGCTCCGGCACATGGTTCGCACCCGGCGGAGCGCTGGATCTGTCTGTCTTCTCGGGGGTGGCCGGGCTGACGGCGCGGGAGCTGACCACGTTCGTGGAGATGTACATCGCCTACTTCAACCGGGCACCGGATGCGGCCGGGCTGTTCTACTGGGGCACGCGCCTGGAAGAAGGGATGACCCTCGGCGAGATCGCGTCGTCCTTCTTCGTGCAGGAGGAAAGCCGGGCCGCTTTCCCCAACGCGTCCGACAGCGCCGTGCTCGTCGATGCGGCCTATGCCAATCTGCTGGAGCGCGCCCCGGATGCGGCGGGCCGGGCCTACTGGATCGAACAGCTGAACACCGGCGCGGTGAGCCGGGGCGAGTTCATGCTGGCGGTGATCAACGGCGCCAAGGCCAATCCCGATGCCGTCGACGATGTGCGCACCGTCACCGACAAGGCGGAGATCGGGCTCCACTTCGCTGTGATCCATGGTCTGAGCGACGTCGATGCGGCGCGCCAGGTGATGGAGGCCTACGATCGCGACGCGCCGCGCGCTGGTCTCGCCGCGGCGCGCGATCTGACGGACGACTTCGCGGAGGATGCGGGCTTCACCATGGCGCTGGCCGGGGTGATCGACGATCCGTTCGTCGCCTAAGCCTGCTTCTCGGCCACCGGCAAGGCGCGTTCAGCGCCGCACCCCGTCCTAGATATAGCCGGCACCGCGCAGGCTGATCTCGCGGGCTTTGCCGACGACGATGTGGTCGTGCAGCGTCAGGCCAAGGGCCTGTCCCGCGCGCTCAATCTCCAGGGTCATGTCGATGTCCGCCTGACTGGGCGTTGGGTCTCCCGATGGGTGGTTGTGCACCAGGATCAGGGCAGACGCATTCAACTCCAGCGCGCGCTTCATCACCTCGCGCGGGTAGACGGGCACGTGGTCTACCGTGCCCTCGGCTTGCTGTTCGTCGGCGATCAAGGCGTTCTTACGGTCCAGGTAGAGCACCCGGAACTGTTCGGTATCCCTGTGGGCCATCGTGGTGTGGCAGTAGTCGAGCACCGCGTCCCAACTGGAGATAACGTGCCGCGCGAGCACCCGGGCACGGGCCAGACGATGCGCGGCGGCCTCGACGATCTTCAACTCGCAGACAACGGCGGCCCCTACGCCCTCGACGTCGCACAAACGCTCCTCCGGGGCCGAGACGACGCGATTGAAGTCGCCGAACGTGTCCAACAGGCGCCGCGCGAGCGGTTTGACATCTTGCCGGGGGATCGCGCGGAACAGGACGAGTTCCAGCATCTCGTAATCCGGCAGGGCGGCCGCGCCACCGGCCATGAAACGGCTGCGCAGCCGCTGGCGATGATCGCGGATATAGGAGGGCGGTTCAGCGGACCGACCCTTGCGCCGAGGCCGCGCCGGGAGGGAAACCGGCACCGCCTCGTCGCCACTGAACAATGGAAGCGGTGCTTCCGAAAACGAAGGAGGAGGATCGGTCCGCATGGGCACAACCTGCGGCGATTCTGGTGAAAGAACGGTTAATCCACATTGGCAGGGCATCGGCCCGCCATTTCGGATCGCGCTGTGCTGCGGGGGCGCGTGCGGAGCGCGCCATAGCGATGCTACGCCGTCTCGAGGCGGCCCGCGCAGCGGCGGCGCATGCGGGGGGCTCAGGCGCAGGAAAGCCCGCCGATCCCGTGTTTGTCACAAGGATGTAACACCACTGTTGGGATTGCTTCAAACTCCTGTGGCACCTGCGCCGCGGGACCGACGGCGCGCCGCGCCGATCGCGCACAAGGGACCCAGACCAACCCAACAGGAGCATATCATGAGCAAACTCACGTACCTTGCGGCTGTCTCCGGCCTTGCGCTGTCCCTGGCCAACACTGCGTCGGCGCAGGACACCGGCAATGTCATCTTTTTCCACCCCGACGGGACCGGCGTGAACCATTGGCTGGCCGCGCGGATGCACACCGTTGGCCCCGATGGGGAGCTGAACTGGGACCGTCTGCCGGCCCTCGGCGTCTATACCGGCCACATGGCCGACCGGGTCACCGGCACCTCCCATGGCGGGGCGACGGTGCATGCCTATGGCATCAAGGTACGGGCCGACAGCTACGGGATGAACGAGACGGAGACCCTGACCGCGGCCTCCGGCCAGCAGATGTCGATCGCCGAAGAGGCGCTCGCTGCGGGCAAGGCCGTCGCCCTTGTCCAGACGGGCCACATCGCAGAGCCGGGCACCGGTGCCTTCGTCGCCTCGAACGAGGCGCGCTCGAACACCCATGAGATCGCCGCCGATGTGATCGCATCCGGTGCACAGGTGATCCTGGCGGGTGGCGAGCGCTTCCTGCTGCCCGAGGGCACCGAAGGCCGTCATGGGATGGGGCAGCGCGAAGACGGGGTGAACCTGATCTCGCGGGCCGAGGAGCTGGGCTACACCGTCGTCTACACGCGCGACGAGTTGCTGGCGCTCGACACCTCCGAGACCGACATGGTGCTCGGTGTCTTCGCACACAATCACACGTTCAATGACCAGGAGCGCGAGCGCAACATCATCGACGGGCTGCCGACCTATTGGGAGAGCGCGCCGACCATCGCAGAGATGTCCCGCGTGGCGCTCGAAATCGTGTCGCGAGACGAGGATGGCTTCTTCGCCGTGATCGAAGAGGAAGGCACCGACAATATCGCCAACAACATGAACGCCGCCGGCACGCTGACGGCGCTGTCGCGCGCGGATGCCGCCGTGGGCGAGATCCTGGATTTCCTGGGCACCCGCGACGATACGCTGTTGATTATGGCCGCCGACTCGGATGCCGGCGGTCTTCAGGTCGTGACGCAAGAAGAGGGCGCCGTGGACGCATCGACCCGCGGCGGCGGCATCCTGCACGGGGTTCAGGGCGCCTTCGGCGACGCGTTCGAGACCGCGCCGGACAAGAACGGCGCAACCCATCACTTCGGAATCGCATGGGTCGGCTACAATGATGTGGCCGGCGGCATTCTGGTGCGCGGCGCGGGCTTCAACAGCGACCTGATCCAGCCGCTGATGGACAGCACCGACGTCTACTCAGTGATGTACCAGACGCTCTTTGGCGCCCCGACGCAGTAAGCGTTGATCGGTCTTCGAAACGAAGAGGGCGGCCGGGGTTCCGGCCGCCTTTCTTGGTTCAATCTGGGCGCTGGGGTGCCAGGGGCCCCCGATGGTCCAGCACGTATCGCCTGCGGGACGCTGGTGTGCTTTGGGAAGGCGCCGGCGCGCATCGCGCGCCCGCCGGGGTCAGCCCTTCATGCTGTCCCAGAAGCCCTTGACGGATTGAAAGAACGACGAGCCCTGTGGGTTGTTGTCTTCTCCGATCTTCTCGAACTCGCGCAGAAGCTCCTTCTGCCGTGCGGTCAGGTTCACCGGAGTTTCGGTGATCAGCTCGATGAACATGTCGCCCGTCCCTGTGCCCCTGAGGGTCGGCATGCCCTTGCTGCGCAGCCGGAGCTGTTTGCCCGTCTGGCTTCCGGCGGGCACCTTCACACGCGCCCGGCCGCCATCGATCGTCGGCACCTCGATATCGCCGCCAAGGGCCGACGTGGTGATCGACACCGGAACCCGGCAATAGAGGTTCAGGCCATCGCGCTGGAAGAGATCGTGATCGGAGACCTCGATGAAGATGTAGAGGTCGCCCGTCGGCCCGCCGCGTAGACCGGCATCGCCTTCGCCGGCGAGGCGGATGCGGGTGCCCGTCTCTACCCCTGCCGGGATGTTGACCGACAGCGCGCGGTCCTTCTCCACGCGGCCGCTGCCCCCGCACACCTGGCAGGGGTTCTTGATGATCTGGCCAAGTCCGCTGCAGGTTGGACAGGTGCGCTCGACGGTGAAAAAGCCCTGCTGCGCGCGAACCTTGCCCATGCCGGAGCAGGTGGGGCAGGTGACCGGCTCGGCGCCGCCCTCGGCCCCCGTTCCGGAACAGGCCGAACACTGAACGGAGGCCGGGATGTTGATCGTCTTCTGCATGCCCGCAAAGGCATCTTCGAGCGAAATCCGCAGGTTGTAGCGCAGATCGGAGCCTCGAGCCGCCCGCTGCCGGCCGCCGCCCCCGGCCCGCTGGCCGCCCATGAAGTCGCCGAAGAGATCGTCGAACACGTCCGAGAAGGCCGAGGCGAAATCGCCCTGCTGGTTGAAGCCCGGGCCGCGCCCGCCGCCCCCGCCCATGCCGCCTTCGAATGCGGCGTGGCCGAAACGGTCATAGGCGGCCTTCTTGTCGGGGTCCTTCAGGGCCTCGTAGGCTTCGTTCACTTCCTTGAACTGATTCTCGGCATCGGGTTTGTCGGCGTTGCGGTCGGGGTGAAGCTCCTTCGCCTTCTTGCGGTAGGCCTTCTTGATCTCGTCATCCGACGCGCCCTTGGTGACGCCCAACACCTCGTAGAAATCGCGTTTCGCCATAGGATAGGGTCCTTTCCCTGAAACGCCTCGACCGGCCCGGTTGCCCGGACCGGTCGCGCGAAGGGATCATGCGCGCCTTAGCCGGCCCGCTTGTCGTCGCCAAGATCCTCGAAATCGGCATCCACGATGTCGTCATCCACGCCGGACGGCTCGCCGTCACCGTCGGGGGCGGCCTCGCCGGCCTTCTCCTGCTCGGCCTTATAGATGGCCTCGCCGAGCTTCATGGCCGCTTCCGTCAGGTTCTGGATGCCGGACTTGATCTTGCCGGCGTCCTCGCTCTGCAGCGCCTCTTCGAGCGGGCCCATGGCCAGTTCGATGGCCTCGACCGTCGATTGGTCGACCTTGTCGCCATGCTCTTCGAGCGACTTCTTGGTGGAGTGCAGGAGGCTCTCGCCCTGGTTCTTCGTCTCGACCAGTTCGCGCTTTTCCTTGTCGGCCTCGGCATTGGCCTCGGCTTCCTTCACCATGCGTTCGATCTCGTCATCCTCGAGCCCGCCGGAGGCCTGGATCGTGATCTTCTGCTCCTTGTTGGTGCCCTTGTCCTTGGCGCTGACGGACACGATGCCGTTGGCGTCGATGTCGAAGGTCACCTCGATCTGGGGCATGCCGCGCGGGGCGGGGGGGATCTCTTCGAGGTTGAACTGACCGAGGATCTTGTTGTCCGCAGCCATCTCGCGCTCGCCCTGGAACACCCGGATCGTCACCGCGTTCTGGTTGTCTTCGGCGGTGGAGAAGATCTGGCTCTTCTTCGTCGGGATCGTGGTGTTGCGGTCGATCAGGCGGGTGAAGACCCCGCCCAGCGTCTCGATGCCGAGCGACAGCGGCGTCACGTCGAGCAGCACCACATCCTTGACGTCGCCTTGCAGAACCCCGGCCTGGATTGCGGCGCCCGCGGCGACAACCTCGTCGGGGTTCACACCCTTATGCGGCTCCTTGCCGAAGAACTTCGTCACTTCTTCGACGACCTTGGGCATCCGCGTCATGCCGCCGACCAAGACCACCTCGTCGATCTCGGAGGCCGAGACGCCGGCATCTTTCAGCGCCGCCTTGCACGGGTCGATCGACTTCTTGATGAGGTCGGCCACCAGGCTTTCCAGCTTGGCCCGCGTCAGCTTCATCACCATGTGAAGCGGCTGCCCGCCATTGGGATCCATCGAGATGAAGGGCTGGTTGATCTCGGTCTGGCTGGAGCTCGACAGCTCGATCTTGGCCTTTTCCGCCGCCTCTTTCAGGCGCTGCAGGGCCATCTTGTCCTTCGTCAGGTCGACGCCGTGTTCCTTGCGGAACTCGTCGGCGAGGTAGTTGACGATACGCATGTCGAAGTCTTCCCCGCCGAGGAACGTGTCCCCGTTGGTGGACTTCACCTCGAAGAGGCCATCGTCGATCTCCAGGATCGTGATGTCGAACGTACCGCCGCCAAGGTCGTAGACGGCGATGGTGCGGCTCTCTTTCTTGTCGAGGCCATAGGCGAGCGCAGCCGCCGTGGGCTCGTTGATAATGCGCAGCACCTCAAGGCCGGCGATCTTGCCGGCATCCTTCGTGGCCTGGCGCTGGGCGTCGTTAAAGTAGGCCGGGACCGTGATGACGGCCTGGCTCACGTCTTCGCCGAGGTAGCTTTCGGCGGTTTCCTTCATCTTCTGCAGAATGAAGGCGGAGATCTGTGAGGGCGAATACTTCTCGTCCCGCACCTCGACCCACGCGTCGCCATTGCCGCCGTCGACGATCTTGTAGGGGACGAGCTTCTTGTCCTTCTCGACTTCCGGCTCGCCCACGCGGCGGCCGATCAGGCGCTTGACCGCGAACACCGTGTTTTCGGCGTTCGTCACGGCCTGGCGCTTGGCGGCTTGCCCGGCGAGGCGCTCGTTGTCGGTGAAGGCAACGATGGAGGGAGTGGTGCGGGCACCTTCGGCGTTCTCAATCACACGGGGCTGCGACCCGTCCATGATGGCGACGCAGCTGTTCGTGGTGCCGAGGTCGATCCCGATGACTTTGGCCATATGCTATACCTCTTATTCGGCGATGTTGTGGAGCACGGGACCATTCAGGCTCCCGCACCCCGATCCCAGGGTTCTCGCCCGCGGTGGAAAGCGGCCCGCCGCGTGCGTCTGGGCGTATATAGGAGCCGTGTTTTGGGGCTGCAAGCGAGGCTGCGACAGGAAGGTTGCGCATGAACGATATGGGGGGCGAACGACGCATCGTCCGGGGTGTCGACGTTTATCCCGGCCTGCTCGGCCGGGCGCAGCAGGAGGAGATGGTGACGGCCGTACGCGGCATCGTTGCGGCGGCGCCGCTGTTTCATCCGGTCACGGCGCGCGGGCAGCAGATGTCGGTGCGGATGACCTCGGCGGGGCGTGTGGGCTGGGTGTCGGACCGGCGCGGCTACCGCTACGAGCCGCGCCACCCGGGCGGGGCGGCCTGGCCGCCGATCCCCGACAGTGTCATGGACGTTTGGCGCGCCGTTTCGGGGGATGCCACCTTGCCCGATTGCTGCCTTGTTAACTTCTACGGCGTGGGCGCACGCATGGGCCTGCATCAGGACAGGGACGAGGCCGATTTCGCCCACCCGGTCGTGTCAATCTCGCTCGGGGACGAGGCGCTCTTCCGCATCGGCAACGCCACCCGCGGCGGCAAGACGGAGAGCCTGTGGCTGCGCTCCGGCGACGTGCTGGTGATGGGCGGTGCGGCGCGGCTCCTCTATCACGGGATCGACCGCGTCAAGGCGGGCAGCTCGACCCTGCTGCGCGATGGGGGGCGCCTCAACCTGACCCTGCGGGTCGCCCTGTAACGCTCCCATGGTCTGCGGCGCGGGGGTGGAGAGGGCGGCTGTGCCCGGCAACCGGCCCGCCCGCCCACCCCCGGTCGCCGGGCACAGCCTGGCGCATTCAGCCGGCGTGCCGCGACGTTGCGGCGGATTGCCGGGATCGGAGGGCACGGGTTTGGTGCCGCCATGGCCTTTCCCCGCACCAAAGATGACATCGACGCGCTGAAGCCCGAGGGGCCGGAGCTGGAGCTCCTGGAAAAGTGCCGGCTCGGCGAGCCCTGCGTCTTGGGCTGGGATCGGCCAGAAGGCCCGAGCCCGGAGCGGACGATCCGGGCCGAGATCCTTCGCTACGTCATCCTGGGTGGCTGCGCGGCTCATCCAGGCACGGAGCGCGGGGTCATGCTGGTGGGGGCCCATATCGCTGGCACGCTGGATCTGGATTGGGCGACGGCGCAAGGACCTGTCCATCTCGATCTCTGTGATTTCGCGCAGGCGGTGCGGGCATCCGGCGCGACGCTGCCAGCGCTGTCGCTCAACGGCAGCCGGGTGCCCAGCCTGAACGCGCACCGAGCGCGGATCAACGGGGGCGTGTTCCTGCGAGCACAGGAGCACGTTCCATTTCGCGCGTCAGGAGAGGTGTCCCTGTCCGGGGCGCGGATCGGCGGGCAGCTCGCCTGTGAGGGTGGGGTGTTTGAGAACGCCGCTGGGTTTGCGCTGAACGCGCAGGGGGCCGAGATCGCAGGCGGCGTCTTCCTGCGGGCGCAGGGGGACGTTCCATTTCGCGCGTCAGGGGAGGTGTCTCTGCCCGGCGCGCGGGTCGGGGGGCAGCTCGCCTGTGAGGGTGGGGTGTTTGAGAAGTCCCCTGGGTTTGCGCTGAACGCGCAGGGGGCCGAGATCACAGGCGACGTCTTCCTGCGGGCGCAGGGGGAGGCTCCGTTTCGCGCGGCAGGGGAGGTGCGCCTGTCCGGGGCGCGGATCGGCGGGCAGCTCGCCTGCGAGGGTGGGGTGTTTGAGAATGCCAGTGGGCTTGCGCTGAATGCCGAGGGGGCGGAAATCACGAGGGATGTGTTCCTGCAGGCTCAAGGTGAGCTTCCGTTTCGGGCGTCGGGAGAGGTGCGCTTGCGAGGGGCGCGGATTGGCGGGCAGCTCACATGCGGGGGCGGTATGTTTGAGAATGCCCCTAGGTTTGCGCTGAATGCGCAGGAGGCCGAGATCACAGGCGGCGTGTTCCTGCAGGCTCAGGGGGAGCTTCCGTTTCGGGCGTCGGGGGAGGTGAGCCTGTCCGGGGCGCGGATTGGCGGGCAGCTCTCCTGCGTGGGCGGGGTGTTTGAGAATGGAGCTGGGTTTGCGCTGAACGCGCATAGTGCCGAGATCACAGGCGGCGCGTTCCTGCAGGCGCAGGGGAAGCATCCGTTTCGCGCGGCAGGGGAGGTGAGCCTGTCCGGGGCGCAGATTGGCGGGCAGCTCTCCTGCGTGGGCGGGGTGTTTGAGAATGGTGGTGGGTTTGCGCTCAATGCGCAGAGGGCCCGGATCGAGGACGGGCTGATCTGGCATGACGTACGCGCAGGGGCCGGGGCCTACAACTTCAACTCGGCCCATGCCGGCGTCCTCGTGGACGATCTTGCTTGCTGGCCAGCGACGGGGCTGATCCTCAACGGGTTCAGCTA
>JBCDGG010000097.1:0-20669 GCA_038757905.1 Pseudomonadota bacterium
CCTGCTCCCCCCAAAAAACCTCCGGATCAGAAACCGAAGACCCGTAAAGACGCGCATACGAAACACCGTCAACATGAGACCCCGCGGCAAAGCCCTCTGGGATGGCGCGCATGTCTGGCGTGGTGCTGTTGGGCTTGTCTTGAACGGTCATAAGGGTCCTCCCGCGACTGGAATGGATCGAGCGTTGAGGACTGAGGGCCGTCAAATCCTTGACCCAGATCAACCCGCGACACCCGCGCCGAGTTCACACAAGGAATACACTGCTGGAAGTCAAATATTGAGTAAGTATTTTTTTTATAACGTTTTTTTAGTAAACAAATTGACGGCTACGGCATCAAACTGAAAACTAATCCGTGCAACACCCGTAGAAAGGACTGAGTCTTCAATGCACTGATCGTTTACAGACCGCACCGCGGTGTCTCGCGCGGGTGGTATTGTTTCACCGGTTGAGCGATCCGGCAGGCGCTCTAGCGTCGAAACTGTCGCACCAGCGGCGCCGCATGGCACTCGGAGCAGGACCTCAGGCGGAAACCATACGAACGCTCTCGTCAGCAGCGGCGCCAAACGATTCGCCAACCGAATCGCCGCGTGATTCGCTGCCGCACCGTCCCAGCTTCTCAGCCCAAGACGCACACGGGCACCTGTGCGCAATCCACCGCAAGTCGATCCATAACCCCAGGTCATCGACCCAGCGCACACCTCGCTCCGGAACGGCCCGTCCCAAGACCAGCGAAGAACGGGAAATCACCGACACAGTCGGAACCGAGCCAGGAACTGGGCCGCCCCTCCCGCGCGGAAAAGCAACAATTGACGCAAACCGCTGGAACCGCCAGCGCCGCTCCGCCGCCCGGGCGCGACGAATTGCGCCTAGCGCCGCACCGGCAGGACGCGCCACGCTTGCCGACACGAACACACAAACGGCCGAGCCCGGCATTGAGCGGAGCTTTGGAGATGAGACAGGCAGCGCACATGCCTGCGCGCAAGGGCGCGAAGCACCGGAGCACCAGTCGCAAACGCATGCCCGCAGGCCGATGTCCGCAATAGGCACAAAAACTGAACCGTCTAAACCATGAGCCCTATTCTGCCCGCCCGAAGCCCACAAACGTCTCTGCGCCTAGCCCCGCCGGAAGACAGCGTCCAACGCGCGCCCGTCGGCGCCTATTCCGGCCGCCTCTCGGCCCGGGCCACGCCCGGTCCGCCGCTGGAAATGGTCGTCGGCATGCCGGTAAAGGAAGCCGCCACGGCCCTTCCGAAGCTGTTTTCGCTGTGCAAGGCAGCCGAAGGTCTGGTCGTCCGCAAGGCGCTCGGACTGCCGGACGATCCCGGTGCGACAGACGCGCTGCGCCGCGAGATCCTGCGCGAGCATATGGCCAAGCTGTGCCTGCATTGGCCGGTCAAGCTGTGCCTGCCCGCGCGCCCCCTCCCGAACGGCTGGCAGGACGGCAAGGGCGTTGCGCGGGCCCTCTTCGGCCCCGGGGAGACCGCGCCCGAAACGCCGGCCGAAGTCGAGGCGTATCTGGAATGCGACACCGGCGCGGCGCCGGTGCTGCGCGGCATCGACAGGTGCTTCGCACCGGGGGTCGCAATCGTGCCATCGCTGCCTTGGCTCAACGCGAAAACCGCGTTCGAGGCGAAAGCGTGCGAGAACTCGGTTGCCGCGCGGCAGGCCCATCGCCCGGCGCTTCTGCACATCGAAGCCACGCGGGGACGCGGCCCGCTTTGGCGCGCGATGGCGCGTTTGTGGGATGTCTCCGACGCGCTCTCCGGCCGGTTCTCCGGCGCCATTTCGCACGGGAACGGCACCGCATCGGTCGAGGCCGCGCGTGGAACCTACAGCCTCACCGCCTCGGCCGAAGACGGAACCGTCTCCGCTTTGACACGCATCACCCCGACGGATCATTTGCTCGCCTTCGGGGGCATCCTCTCACACATGCTGGCAACGCTGCCGCCCGACCGCGAGTCGCTCGCACCGCTCCTGCTCGACATCGTCGACCCCTGCGTTCCCGTCCACCTTGACAGGGCGTAGGGCGATGGATCGTCGAGACCTACGGGGCGCGCGGCGGCGGAGGCGGATTCGTCGAGCATGCACGAGACGTTGAAGAGAGGGAGGTGACCTGACATGTGCACGGTTTGCGGATGCGGCCACGCCAAAGTCGGCGGCAGAGCCCTGGGTGCCAGGCCCGAACCCTTCGGGATGCGGTCCGAGATCCACGACTACGCGCATTGGCTCGAAGACACGCCGCCTTCGGACGCGCCTCGGGCGGCAGCGCGCGCAGAATTGCGCGACCGCGGGGCGCAGGAGCAGGGCCTCTAGGGCGCGCCCCGCACCGGCGTCCCGCGCAGTTTCCCGGGTCTGGAGCCACGGGAGCGGCACCGCCTTGAAACGAGCGCCCGACGCCTCAGTCTGTCGGCCTTGGTAGAACCCTTCTCACCGTAGTCCTCCCCAAGGGTCAGCGCTCGCCACCATGCGCCGCCGGTTTTGCCCTGGCAGCGCCGGTACCGCTCCGCCCATACCAGATCTTGAGGACCCTTTCAGCAACCATCGCGGTCTTTCTCGGCCACGTCGCAAAGGATGCTCGGCGACCAACAGTTAGAGCGGGAATGGCGGCCTACTCACCCGTTCGACACACCCAATCCGGCACCCCCCTAGTCCGCATAGGCTTCTACGCTGCGCACAAAGAGGTCCGCATCGTGATCCCGGCCGAAGGCCACCAGCCCGATGCTCACAACGGAGGCCGGGTTGGGCGTCCGGCGCAGCCCTAGACCGGAGGGTGCAAAGGACGCAAAGGGCAAGCGCACCTCCGACCAATCCGGCCCCGTCGGAAATCCCGCCTGATAATACTGCCAGGGCAGGACGGAGCCGCGGGTCCTCAGATGCACAAAGTACCGCTCGCCATTGCCCCGAACCTCGAGCCGGAGGCCGGAGGTCTGCGTGGGAAACGGGGCAGCGAGATCCATGCGGACTTGAATGAACCCGCCCCTGTTCTCGGTGCTGACCCGCCCGGACAGGTGGATCGCCCCCTCCAGACGCTCCGCACGTCCCGTCGAGACACCGCCCATCACCTGATCGCTGACGAAGCGCCACGGTCCTTCTGGGTCAGAGATGTAATCGCGTGCCATAGCGGGTCGACTCGCGCCCAGCGGCCAGATCGCCCCAAGGGCCAGGATGCTCCGGCGTGTCCAAAAAACAGTCATCGCGAAAACACGTGGCGCGCGTTCAGACGATATCAACTCTTGCCTGCCAGTAGCACAACGGAGTGTGCCATTAGGAGGGCAGGATGAAAGGGATTTCGATTAGCCGAAGGTTGAAGCTGGGGCTCGGTAGCCTCGCGGGTGTGGTCTTTCTGCTGGCCGTCATGGCCGTGGGAAGCTCGATCTTCCTGCTCGGTGAGTTCCACAAGTTCCGTGCCGCATCCGCCGCCTCCGGCTCCGCAAACGAGATCGCGGAGGACGTGTTTGAGGCGCAGTTGGCAGCCGAAACGTTCCGCCGCACCTCCGAGCCGGATCTGATCACCGAGTTCCAGGAGAATCTGTCCGAAGTCGCCATCGAGGTTGCCAAGCTGGAGGGCGATCCAAGCCTCGGTGAGGCGGCCCGCTCCAACCTTCTGGCGATTTCGAACGCCAAGGGCACCTATGTCTCAAGCTTCGAGGAAATCGTCACCCTCGACACGGCGATGGACCAGTCGGTCAACCGAATGTTCGACGCGGGCGTGGCCGCCCGGCAAACCATGTCCGATCTCATGGACGCCGCGAATCGCGCTGGCGACGCCGGCCAGACCTTCAGCGCGGCCCGGGTCCTGCAGGGCCTTCTGCTCGGCCGCGTCTACATGACGCGTCATGTTCTGACCGGCACGGAAGAGACGTTCACGACGGCGTCCGAGCATTTATCCAGCGCGGCGCAGCAATTGTCGTGGATGGGCACCATGGCCGGCGATCCCGACCGGGCCGCCCTTGTTGCCAAGGCGGATGAGGAAATCGCAACCTTCATCGCCGTCGCGGGCGAGATCAACGGCAAGATCCGCTCCCAGGGCATCGCCTACACGCAGATGGACCAGCAGCGCGACATCATCACCGGCGGGTCCGACGCCTTGATCGACCTTCTGAACACAGCCACTCAGACGACGGGCCAGATGATGGACGGGGCGTTCAAGCTGACCTCCATCGTTCTGTCCGTCGCCGCTGCAATCGCCCTGCTCTACGCGCTGTTCATGGCTCGATCCACGATCCGCCAGATCGGGAGCGAGTTCGATACAACGCTGCACGCCGTGTCGGAGCTTGCCGACGGTCGGCTGGACATCGAAATCCAAGGCAAGGAGCACCAGACAGAGCTCGGCAGTATCGCCCGCGCGCTCGAAGTCTTCCGCGCCAAGAGCATCGATGCGGAACGTCTCGCAAAGGAGTCGGAGGAAGCGCGCGCGCGCGCCGCGGCCGAGGAACGCGCGCGGGAAGCCGAGGCGCGCGACGCCGAAGACCGGCGACAAGCCGAGGAGCAGGCGGCCGCCGAGCGCCACAAGCGCAAGATCTTCCAGGACCTCAGCGCAGCCGTCAGCGGCGTCGTGACCGCCGCCGCAGCGGGCGATTTCTCCCGGCGGGTCGACGAGAAGGCCGTCGATACCGAGCTGCGCAACCTCGTCGAGGACATCAACAGGCTGATGTCCAACGTCGAGAAGGGGCTTGAGGAGATCGCAAATGTCAGCGGGCGTCTGGCCGGGGGCGATCTGCGGTCCGGCATGACGGGCGATTTTGAGGGGACGTTCAAGGAGTTGCAGGACAACATCGATGTCATGATCGGGTCCCTTGGCTCGATCCTCGCCGAAATCTCGAACGAAGCGAGGCAGGTGGCCGATCAATCCGCGGACATGACGCGCGGCGCGGAAGACCTGTCCCGCCGGGCCGAAAGCCAGGCCGCGTCGCTGGAGCAGACCTCAGCATCCATGACGGAGATTGCCTCGTCTGCCGAAAGCAACGCCGCCTCCGCTGCGGAAACCGACACCGCGGCCACAAGGATGAACGACGAAGCCGACCGCGCACGCGGCGTGCTTGAATCGACCGTCTCCGCCATGCGCGATATCCAGCACGGCTCCAAGGAAATTGAGGCCATCGTCGACGTGATCGAGGACATCGCGTTCCAGACGAACTTGCTATCTCTCAATGCGTCGGTCGAAGCGGCACGCGCGGGCGAAGCCGGCAAAGGATTTGCCGTCGTCGCCAACGAGGTTCGCGCCTTGGCCCAACGCTCGGCGGAGGCGTCGTCGAAAGTACAGGTGATCATTGCCCAAAGCACCAACGCGATTTCGCGCGGATCGGAAGCCGTCGAGCAGACGGGAACCGCACTGGAACAGATCGTCGATCGAATCGGGACGGTGTCTTCCAACCTTCGGGAGATCAAATCGGCCAGCGAGGAACAGGCGATGGCCGTGAAGGATATCTCAAACGCATTTGGCCAGCTCGATAAAATCACTCAAAAGAATGCGGCGGTTGCCGAGCAGACACGGGGCACCGCTGGCCTTCTGTCCAGCCAGTCTACCCGCATGCAAGCGGCCGTCGGGAAGGTCGTGTTGCGCGAACAAGCGCAACTCACGCGCTCCGACGCTTCCGCTGGCGGCGCGCGCTCGGCCGCTTAACACGCAAGGGATCGCACAAGGGCGGCACTCCTGCCCTTGTGCACCACCCTTCCAACCGTTTGGCGTGAAGCTTCGGCGGCCGAAGGACCACACTGCCCCCGCAAACGCTGCGCAACGGGCGCCGGTTTGCGCTCCCCGGCTCACCGCCTCTATAAGTGCGTCTCCAAACCGTCGGGACGTCCTTCGTGCCGCGTAAACGCTCTTCTAGATTGGCAGTGGATGCGGGTCACCTTCCATATTGGACTGCACAGCACCGACGAGGACCGGGCGCTTGGATGCCTGCTCGCCAACGAGACCTTGCTGGCGCGCGAAGGTACGGCTGTTCCGCGCCCCGGGCTCTTTCGCCCCGCGCTGCGCGACGCGATGGTGTCTCTGAAGGGCGCGCCTGCGCCCACGGCCCTGCAGGAGCACATCCTCGACGCCGTCACCGCCACCGACCGCCCGCGCCACATCGTCTTCTCGTCCGACAGCTTTCTGTGCGTTCCGCAAAAAGCCGTCGGAGAGGACTGCCTCTATCCGCTCGCCGGCGACCGCGCGATCTGGATCCGCAACCTCTTCCCGGACAATGACGCAACCATCTGCTTCGCTCTGCGCAATCCCGCGACGCTGCTGCCCGCGATACATGCCAGGACGGGCGCGACCGAGGACTTCGCAGACCTGATGCGCACGATCCGCCCGGAGGCCCTCAACTGGTTCGACATGGTCGAGCGTCTCGCCGCCGGTCTAGACGGCACCCGCATCGTCCTGTGGAGCAACGAGGACGCGCCAATCCTGTGGCCAGAGATCCTTGCCCTGCTTGCCGGCCGATCAGACGGCACGGCGCACGACCTCGCGTCGTGGGACAGCTTCCTGGCGGAGTTGCTTCCCGCCGAGGCCATGACCCGAATGCGGAGCTACCTGGAGACCCATCCGCCCCGCGACCCAAGCCATCGCCGCCGCATCATCGCCGCGTTCCTGGATCGCTTCGCGAGCCCGGACGCCGTGGAGGACGCCGTCGAGCTTCCCGGTTGGGATCACGAACGGATCGCCGACCTGACCGCCCGCTACGAGGCCGATCTCGTACGGATCGAGCAGATGCCCTTCGTCGAGGTCCTCAAACTCTGAACGGCACCGTGCCGACCCAACGCATAGATGGCGTGCAAAGCGCCACTCACATCCCGAGAGCTTCCTTGTACATCTCCAGAACAGCCTCTTCTTCGGCGATGTCGTCCGGCTCGCGCTTGCGCAGCGCAATGACCTTGCGCATCACCTTCGTGTCGTATCCGCGCGCCTTGGCCTCGGCCATCACCTCCTTCTGCTGATCGGCAATGTCCTTCTTCTCGGCCTCAAGCCGTTCAAAACGCTCGATGAACTGGCGCAACTCCTGCGCCGTGACGCGATAGCTGTCTGCGGAAGCGTCCGAGCTTGCCCCGCCGCCCATATCACTGTCCTGCATCTCTGACGTTCCTCTCACCGCGTTTCGGTCTGCGCCCCAGGGGCGAACGACGCGTCCTAGCCAAGCGTCACTGCCGCCGCAAGACCCTCGCGCTTGTCGGCGCGCCCAACGCGCTGTAGGCCCCGGGGGAACCTAGGGAGGCGACGCGGTGAGCATGATCGTCTGGGCAGGGGTCGCCCTGTCTGTCGTAGGCCTTGCGGGCCTGATCGGCTGTATTGTGACGGTTTGGCGCGCCCGCCGCGCCAATCTGCCGGACGATGCCATGCGCGCGCATCTGCAGAAGGTCGTCGCCTGGAACCTGGCGTTTCTTCTGACCTCCGCCCTTGGCCTGGGATGCGTCGCGGTGGGCGTGATCCTGTCCTGAGACGGGCGCGCTCCGCGAGCCATCGGCCTAGTGTTTGTGCGCCCCTGCGCAGGCGGCGCATAGCGGTGTGTGCGGCAACACTGCGAGTCTTGCCGGGGCGATGTCGTCGCCACACCGGACACAGAAACCGTAGGAGCCGTCCTCGATCCGCGTCAAAGCCGACCGGATCGCGGCGATCTCGGCCTGTCCGGCGGTTCCTTGCCGCTCCAGCACCTCATCGCCTTCGCGTTCCACCGCCAGCTCGGACCAATCCCGGTTCTGATGGCTGTCCAACTCCGCTTCGATTTCTTGCAGGTGACCCAGCAACTCGCCCAATCGCCGTTCGAGCGCTTTCTTGGCTTTGTCGATCATGGGAACATCACCCATCGCAATGCCTCCTGTCTCGTGGGGTTGTCCAAGCCTGCGCCAGGGCGGCAGCGGTCGCCTTGATGCAGGTCAACGGGCCGTCGACCGCGAATGCCGCGCGGGATCTTGACGATCTGGGTGTCAGACGGGACAAACCTCCATGCACATTCGTCCGTTGACCCCCCGCTACGCCGTGTCGCCGCAGATCTCGCCAGAGGACCTCGCGGAGATCAAAGCCGCCGGCTATGCGGCAATCATCTGCAACCGCCCGGATGCCGAGATCCCCCCCGACATCGGCGCGGCCGCGATCGAAGCGGCGGCCACGGCGGCGGGCCTGGCATTTGTCGAGATCCCGATCACCCACGCCGGTCTGGACGAGGCGAGCATTCAGGCCCAGGCCGACGCCATCGCCAATGCGCAGGGGCCGGTGCTCGCCTATTGCGCTTCGGGCACCCGCTCGACCATCGTCTGGATGCTGGGCGCGGCACCGACCACGCCGCCAGATGAGCTTCTGACGGCGGCCCAGAGCCACGGCTACGATCTGGAAATGCTGCGGCCCCAGCTCAACGCCCTGCACGGCGGCGCCTGACGCAGGACGAGCCCGGCTTCGGCGCTGGCTAGATCTTTGGCAAATCCTCAAGCGACGGCAGGCCACCCGGCGGCGCGGCAGGCGGCGCGCCCGATCCGTGGCTGCCGAGATCGGGCAACGGCTCGGGGTCCGGCAGATCGGACAGATCCGGCAGATCGGAGAGGTCAGGCAGGCCCGGTGACGTGAGGTCGCCCGGCGGTACGCCCCCGAGGTCGGCGGGCGGCGCGCTCGGCTCCGGCAACCGGGCGACGGCCCCCGCCTGAGGCGGGATCGCAGTCGGGCCGGGCGCGGGCACCGCACCGCTGGGCAGCGCCGTGCCGCCCGGCGCCTCCGCCCCTTCGGCGACGGCGAGACGCAAGGCGCGCCGCCCGCTGCTCTGCCCAAGACGGCCCGACGCGATCCGCGTTCCGTCGACGCCGCGCAAAACGGTCTCGTCCAGCGCCGCGCCGGGCAGTGTCAGCTCCTGACCCGGGCTCAACCCCTCCAGCTCGGCGATGGTCAGGGACAGGCGGTGAAGTTCCGCCGTCACCACCACACGGCCGGACATGATGTGATCCTCCAGCGCCTCGCCCCAGCTGGGCCCGTCCGCCGCCTCCGAGGCGCCGGGCGCCGTTTCTGGCCCGGGGCGCGCTTTGGCGGGCGTAAGAAGGCCGGGCCCCTGCCCGTCACCGCGCCCCGTCGCCGGCAGGGCGAGCATCAGCTTGAAATGACGCACGCCGGCGGCCAGCTCGCCGGTGAGCGTCAGGATACGATAGTCGATATCCTCCATCATCAGGCCCAGCGGGCGCGGATCGTCGAGGTAGCTGGCATAGCCGAACCCCATCGCCCAGCCAGCCGATGGCTGGTCGCCGAACGTCCCCTCCAGCAGACGCAACACATCGTCCACAAGATCGGCGATCAGCGCGGCGTCCGTCCGGGTGGGTCGGCGGGGTTTGGGCGGCCGGGCGGCCAGGCGGCCCATCATCAACTGCTCGATGATTGCAGAGAGCAAATCGGCGTCGAAGACCATAAGCCCCTGCGCCTCGCCGGGGCCCTCCAGTACGGCGAGCATCCCACCCTCCGGGAGCGTGTCGAGCAGTTCCGCAAGCGTCCCCGTTCGGGCGCTGCACGCGCCGACGCTCGCCATAAGCTCCAGCCGCCGATCGCAGGTTTGCACCAGCGCGGTTGAGAGCGCCTTACACGGCGTGACCTGCCGCTGAGCCGCAACAGATGTGCGCCCAGCATCCGCCTTGCGTCTGAGGACAGATGTCCCTTGCCCGTCTGCCATGCCTGTTCGTTCGCTTCCCTTGGCGTGCGTGCTCTTCCGGCCGGCGGCGCAGCGTTTCTGCACGCGCTCGCCCCATCATGGCGCACAACGCGTTCCAGATTGGTTAACGCAGCCAAAGGCTTGTCTGGAAAATGCGCGCCGTCGCTACTGCGCTGCGGTGGCGGGCGTTGCAGCCGCGGCGCGCCCTTCCGGTGCAACGCGGGGAAGCGTTAGCCGGAACCCGGCCCCGCCCTGCCCCGGCAGGTATCGGATGCTGCCGCCGAGGCTCGCCACGATCTCGCGGCAGATCGCGAGACCCAGCCCCGTTCCACCCGCAGCAGCGGTATCGGACAGGCGTGAAAACTTCTCGAAGATGATCTCGCGGCTCTTCTCCGGAATGCCCGACCCGTTGTCGACGAAGTCCAGAACGATGCCCTCTCCGTCGCGGCCAACCGACAGGGTCAACTCCGGATGCGGGGCATCACAGTATTTGCGGGCGTTGCTCATGAGGTTCACGAAGACCTGCACCAACCGATCCGCATCCGTGCGCAACATCACGCCAGCCTCGGAGATGCGGTCGCGCTGCACGTCGAGCCCGCCCGCGCTGTCCATGACGCCGGATGCGGCGGTGGCCCGGTCGAGCAGTTCCGACAACGAAACCGTCGACAGGTGCAGCTTGACGGAGGCGTTCTCCAAGGCCGAAAGGTCCAGCAAATCGTCCAGCAGCCGCGTCAGCCGAATCGCCTCGTCGTGAATCACCCCGGCAAACCGGGTCTGTTCCTCCTCCCCCAATCCCCCTTCGCGCAAGATCTCCGAGAACGCGCGGATCGAGGTCATGGGCGTGCGCAACTCGTGGCTGATCTGGCTCAGGAACCCGTCCTTCTGGTGCGACAGGTCGGTGAGTTTCGCATTGGCCTCCTTGAGTTGTCGCGCGGTGCGGCTCAGTTCTGCCGACTGGGCTTCGAGCTGCGAGGAATACTCGAGGATCTGCTGCGCCTCGTCGGCCACGCGCATCAGGTCCTCAACCAGCACGTTCGACCCGCCCGCGATCTGGGCCACCATGGCATGCGCCGTCGCTCCGCCGACCGAACCCGACAGCTCCCGCTCCAGATGGTCGAGGAAGGCCGGCGTGGTGTCGGGCAGAAACCCGTCCTTGCCCTGGGCCCCCGCCGCGCGTTGAAACAGGGCCTGCGCCTGAGTGGCGCCGAGGATGCGCTGCGCCATCATCAGCAGATCCTCGGCCGGCGCATTGCCGCGCGCCCAGCCCCGCGCCCCGAGCGTATGCTCGAACACGTTGACGATCTGCGCCCCCTGCAACCGCTCGAGCGGTGTGGGGAACGTCAGGATCGAAACGACGCAATAGGCCAGCGTGTTGAGCAGCATCGACCAGAAGACGGCGTGCACCACCGGGTCCATCCCCTCGATCCCGAAGAGCGCCTGCGGCCGCAACAGGCCGATACCGAGCGGACCGTCCGCAAGCACCGCGGTTGACAGTGGGCCCGCCGCGCCGAAGCTCGGCAGAAACAGGCTGTAGATCCAGATAGTAAACCCAACCGTCAGGCCCGCCGCCGCACCGGCGCGGGTGCCGCCGCGCCAGAAGAGCCCACCCACCATCGCCGGCAAAACCTGGGCGACCCCCACAAAGGCGATCAACCCGATGGAGGCCAGCGCCGCCGAGCCCCCCGAGAGCCTGAAATAGAGATAGCCCAGAAGCAGGACCCCCCCGATCGCGAAACGGCGGGAGCGGATGACGACGTGGCGCACATCCCCCGCCATCATGGCCGCTTCGCCGCGCCGAGCGAGGTAGAGCGGCATCACGATGTGGTTGGACACCATCGTCGCCAGAGCCAGGCTCGCCACGATCACCATCGAGGTGGCCGACGAGAACCCTCCGAGAAACGCCAGCACCGCCAGGCCTTCGCGCCCCTCTGCCAACGGCAGGGTCAGAACGAACATGTCGGGATTGGCACCCTCCGGCATCCGCTCCAGGCCCAGAACGGCAATCGGCACCACGAAGAGCGACATGGCAAAGAGGTAGAGCGGAAAGGCCCAGGAGGCGGTCGCCAGATGCGCCTCATCGGCGTTCTCCACCACAAGGACCTGGAACATGCGCGGCAGGCACAGCACGGCCGCCGCCGAGCAGAAGATCAGCCCCGCCCAGCGCGTGGGATCGACCTGCCAGTCGGAGATCGTCGAAACGTCGATCCGGCGGATGACGTCGGCCGGGCCGTCCGCCAGACCCCACACCACGAACATCCCCACCGCAAGAAGGGCCACGAGTTTCACGACCGCTTCCACGGCAATCGCCATCACCACGCCATGGTGGCGCTCGTTGGCATCGAGGTTGCGCGTCCCGAAGAGAATGGTGAAGAGCGCCAGCCCGGCCGCCACCCACAGACCGGAGGTGACCGTGCCTGCCCCCGGCATCTCGCCATTGGCGAAGACCCCGAAGGACTGCGTCACCGATTGCAGCTGAAGCGCGATATAGGGCGTTGTGCCGACGAGCATCAGCACCGTGACCATCACGCCCAGCAGGTTGGACTTGCCATAGCGTGAGGAGATGAGATCCGCGATCGAGGTAATCCGCTGCGTCCGCCCAACGCGCACGAGCTTGCGCAGGAGCAGCCACCACCCGATGAAGACGAGGGTGGGCCCGAGATAGATCGTCACGAACTCAAGGCCGGAGCGCGCAGCGTATCCCACCGCTCCGTAAAACGTCCATGCTGTGCAATAGACGGAGAGCGACAGCGTGTAGACCAACGGCGAGGCCAGCCACCGCCCCTTGCCGGAGCGCGCCTGCCCCTCGGCAACGGCCGCGACGATGAACAGGAACGCAACGTAGGCCAGCGAGAGGGTGACCAGCAGATTGAAGGTCACGAATCCGTCTCCGGTTCGGCCGTCTGGCCGCTCTTGCGCAGGGGTTCAGACAGCTTGTTGGCCATCAGCGCCCCCGCGACGATCAGGGCGAGCCACGCCAGAAAGACGTAGACGGCGCCCATGGAGGTCGAATGGCTCTCGGCCCACAGCATGGGCAGCAGCAGCAACGCCGCCCCGAGAAACGGCAGGATACGCGCAGCGTCCATCACGCGGCGGCGGCGATAGGTTTCGCGGTGCAGGAACAGGGGCGTCTGCCGCGTCGTCCGCGGTAGATCGGCCAGCCCGGTGGCCCGCTCGACCGGGCGGGGCGGCTCCGTCTTGTCCGGCCCCTCCGCCATTGCCTAGCTCCGCTCTGTGTTCTGTTGCGTCGCACCGTCGGGGGCACCGTCGGGGGCAACATCGGCCATCATGGCATTCACGGCGTCGAGAACATCGGAATTCGCGAAGGGTTTTGTCATGAAGCGTGTGACGCCGTAACGTTCCGCCTGCTCGCGGTCCCGCTCCTGCCCTTTAGCTGTCAGCATCAGCACCGGCAGGCGCGACGTGTCGGAATGATCGCGCAACTCGCGCAGGATCTCGAAGCCCGACCGCCCAGGCAGCATCACATCCAGCACAAGGACGCTCGGATCCGCCCGGCGGACCGCCTCCACCGCCGTTCTGCCGTCCGAATGGGTCGATACCTGCCATCCGTCCCGCGACAGGATGAAACGGATCGCCTCAAGAATATTCGGTTCGTCCTCCACAAGAAGGATACGCTTGTCCATTCCTTCGTCTCCCCCGATCGCGCGCGCGTCGTTGTGCCCTGCGCGCTGCGATCACACGGGCAGCATTGCGTATCGCCCCGCGCCTGTCAAAGCGCCGAACCGCCACTGCTCTTTGTCCAACGGATCAGGCGGTTATGCCCATGATCGACGGCTCTCTACGCGCCGCGCAGGCCGCCCGCGGACAGATCCGGCACGAGGTGCCGATGGGGAGGGCCACGGCCTGCTCCGCCACGCCCACCGCCCCCTGCGCATAGCTGAGCGCCAGGTCCAGCGGGACCACGAGCATCTGCGCCTCCATTACCTGCGGCCCATCGAACCCGGCAGGCTGAAGCGGCTGGCACAGGGAATAGGTCAGAAACGTCAACGGCGCGCGCCCCCCCATCTCGACGACCTGCCGCACCGGCGCCACCGGCCGCGACAGCGCCTGGTAGAGCGGCCAGAGCGGACACGCGGCGGAGTACCGGGGCACCGAGAACCCCTCGACAGGCTTTCGGAACGTCAAGGTTCCGGACGCATCGCAGGCCACGAGCCCGATCGCGCCCCCTAGGATATCAGGCGGCATCGCGGCGAGCCTGCGGAACATGGCGCCGAGATCAACCCCGAAGCGCAGCGCCATCGCGGCCGGGTCGAGCCCCGTTTCTTCGGCCACCTCTTTCATCCGCGAAAGCGGCATATGCTCGACGTCCCGCCGCACGCGTTCGAGATAGCGCTTCGCCATATCCTGCGCCGCGGCCGATTCCAGCGCCTCGGCGCGCGCCACCAAATCCGCCGGCTCCGGCGCCAGGGCCCGCTCCATCTCGGCCACATGGTAATCCTGCTCCGCCAGCCACAGATCGAGCTCCTCCAGCGGGGTCTGCGCACCAAACTCCGGGCTCGCACCGTCGTCGAGATACCGCACGAGCGCCTCGGCGCTCTCCGCCAGCCGCATGCTCTCCTCGGCGATGTTGCGGTGAAAGCGCGTCTGCCATTCCGGGTCGATATCGTCGGTCTCGACCAGGATCGTCGCGGTGGACCGGATCGCCGTCACCGTCGAGAGCACTTCGTGCATGGACGCCGACAGGAACGGGTCGTGCGTCATCCGGTCCGACAGAACCTCGACCGTGCGTTCGAGATCGAGAGACCGGCGGCGCGTGTCGAGCATCAGCTGTGCCAGCCCCGGAAACCGGCCGACGAACTCCTCGAGCCGCGGCAGCTCCTCGGAGGCGCGGGTGTGGTCGGCCGCGGCCTCCCGCAGAGAGTTGATCAGGGCAGCTTCAGCGCCCTCGGTCAGCTGGGTGACGTCCACGCGCAGCTCGCGCGCGATCTCCTGTACGAGCTTTCCGCCGATTCTCCGCCGGTTATGCTCGATCAGGTTCAAATAGGAGGGCGAGATCCCGACCGACCGCGCAAGGTCGGATTGCTTTCGCCCCACGACCATCCGCCGTTCCCGGATCCGGCTTCCGACAAGCGACGGCCTACTCATGGAAAAGCTGCATCGTTCCAACACCTTTCTGCATCGCCGCATCAAGCATTTTACATTTCAGGCGATGTAGATGTGTATTCTTTTACAAAAAAAGCGCGGCGGCGGAAGCCTTTGTTGCGTGGTTATCCCTGCCTCGCAAAAATGGTGACAGCTCCGTCATGGGGCATCGAGCGCGGTTCACGCGCTCGCCACCACAGGGAGGATGGAAATGTCCAATCGCTTCACGCGTCGCGGCGTGCTCAAGACGGGCGCCGTGGCAGGCGGTGCGCTTGCGCTGCCGACGATCTTCACGAGCAAGGCCAACGCCTTCACCAACGAGCCGACGGGCAGCACCGTCACGCTTGGGTTCAACGTGCCGCAGTCGGGCGCCTATGCCGACGAGGGCGCGGACGAGCTGCGCGCCTACGAACTGGCAGTCGAGCACCTGAATGGAACGGGCGCCGACAACGGCATGCTGGAGACGTTCAAGTATGGCGACGGATCGTCGACGGCACTGACCGGTAACGGTATCCTCGGCAAGGAAATCACGTTCGTCACCGGCGACACGCAGACGAAGTCTGACGCCGCCCGCGCCTCCGCCCGGTCGATGATCGAAAAGGACGGCGCCATCATGATCACCGGCGGCTCGTCCTCCGGCGTTGCCGTGGCCGTGCAGGCGCTCTGCCAGGAAGCGGGCGTGATCTTCATGGCCGGCCTCACGCACGCCAACGACACCACCGGAAAGGACAAGCGGGCCAACGGCTTCCGCCACTTCTTCAACTCCTACATGTCGGGCGCCGCCCTCGCGCCGGTGCTGCGCAATGCCTACGGCGAAGACCGCAAAGCCTATTACCTGACCGCCGACTACAACTGGGGCTACACCACCGAGCAGGCGATTTCGGAAGCCACCGAAGGCGTCGGCTGGGAGACCGTCAACAAGGTCAAGACACCGCTCGGCGCGGGCGACTTCTCGGCCTACATCACACCCGTCCTGCAATCGGGCGCCGACACGCTCGTCCTGGTGCACTACGGCGGCGACATGGTGAACTCGCTCACCAACGCGGTTCAGTTCGGCCTGCGCGAAGCCCAGGCCAACGGCAAGGACTTCCAGATCGTCGTTCCGCTGTTCTCGCGCCTGATGGCCCGTGGTGCCGGCGAGAACATCAAGAACATCTTCGGCTCGACGAACTGGCACTGGTCCCTGCCCGATGAAGGCAGCCAGGCATTCGTGCGCTCCTTCGGCACGAAGTACGGGTTCCCGCCGAGCCAGGCCGCGCACACCGTCTACTGCCAGACGCTGCTCTATGCCGATGCGGTCGAGCGTGCCGGCACGTTCAACCCCTGCGGCGTCGTCGAGGCGCTGAAGGACGGCGACGGCCTTCCGGGCATCGACCACCCCGACAACCAGGGCTTCGTCTTCGACGGCCTCGGCAATGGCCCGACGCTCTATCGCGCGGGCGACCACCAGTGCTTCAAGGACGTGCTCGTGGTGAAGGGGAAAGAGAACCCGGAATCGGAATTCGACCTTCTCGAAATCGTCGAGATCACGCCCGTCGACCAGGTTTGGTACGACGTCGATCACCCGCAGTTTGCCGGCGGCGAACTGGGCGAGTGCAACCCGGGCGCCTGATCGGATCCGGACGATACGGCAGGGCCCCGAGCGGGGCCCTGTCACTGCGGGCTCGACCACGAAATCCGTAGGAACACGAACGCCGTCACTCCGCCTGTGCTGCGGTGACGGTCCCAGCGACTGGCGAGGGTGGGATCGATGGAAGCAATCATACTTCAAATCCTGAACGGGCTCGACAAAGGGTCGGCCTACGCGCTGATCGCTCTCGGGCTCACATTGATTTTCGGAACGCTCGGCGTGGTCAACTTCGCCCACGGGGCGCTGTTTGCCCTGGGCGCGTTCTGCGCGGTCACGCTCAACGCCATATTCTCGCTGTCCTTCGAGACGATCGACGAAACCCAGAAGGACTTTCTGGGCAACCCGCTGAAAGTGGACACGCCCTATGTGGAGGCGTGGTTCGGCGAGACCGTCGGAAACTTCCTCATAGACTGGTCGGTGCCGCTGGCCATCCTGCTGGCGATCCCGGTCATGGCACTGGCCGGCCTGATCATGGAGCGGGGCCTGATCAAGTACTTCTACAAGCGCCCCCATGCCGACCAGATCCTCGTGACCTTCGGCCTCGCCATCGTGATGCAGCAGGTCTTCAAGTACTTCTACGGCGCGAACCCGATCCCGATGCCCGCGCCCGATGCCTTCACCGGCTCGTTCGATTTCGGCGTGCTGCTCGGCTTCGATCCGTTCACGATCATCTATCCCTACTGGCGGCTCGTTTACTTCTGCTTCGCCCTGTTGATCATCGGCGCGGTCTTCGCCTTCCTGCAATTCACCACGTTCGGCATGGTCGTCCGCGCCGGCATGGCCGACCGCGAGACGGTGGGCCTGCTCGGCATCAACATCGACAAGCGCTTCACGATTATGTTCGCCATCGCCGCGGTCGTGGCCGGGGTGGCGGGGGTGATGTACACGCCCATTGTGGCGCCCAATTACAATATGGGCATGAACTTCCTGGTGCTCAGTTTCGTCGTCGTGGTGGTCGGCGGCATGGGAAGCCTGCCGGGCGCGGTCCTGGCCGGGTTCCTGCTCGGCATTCTGGAGAGCTTCGCCTCCATGGGAGCCGTCATCGACGTCCTGCCCGGCATCAACCAGATCATCATCTACCTTGTGGCCATCGTCGTGCTGCTCGTCCGCCCGCGCGGGCTTATGGGCCGCAAGGGCGTGATGGAGGACTGACCCATGCTCGGACTTTCGAAAAAAGACACCACGCTCTTTCTCGTCGTGATCGGGCTGGTCGTCTTCGCGCCCTTCCTGCTGAACCCCTTCCCGGAGGCCTCGGGACTGGCGCGCTTCAACGCGGGATATCCCGACCTGATGCAGCGCTTCGTGATCTTCGGGATCTTCGCCATCGGCTTCAACATCCTGTTCGGGCTGACGGGGTACCTCAGCTTCGGCCATGCCGCCTTCCTCGGCGTCGGCTCCTATGCCGGGGTCTGGATGATGAAGCTGCTCACGGTGAACGTGGTGCCCGCGATCCTCGCCTCGATTGCTGTGGCGGGCATCTTTTCGCTCCTGATCGGGTATGTGTGTCTGCGAAGGTCGGGCATCTACTTCTCGATCCTTACCCTCGCCTTCGCGCAGATGTCGTTCGCCCTCGCCTACTCCGTGCTCACGCCGATCACAGCGGGTGAAACCGGGTTGCAGCTGTCCCTGAACGACCCGCGCATGCTGGAGGGCGTGAACGAGGCCAACGTGATCCCGTCGACCAACTTCTTCGGGATCGAGATGCGAGACGGCTTCGATTGGGCCATCGGCGGATGGGTCTTCACCTTCAACTTCGGCTATTACTTCTGCGCGCTCCTGATGCTGCTCGCCTTCTATGTCTCGATCCGCATCTTCCGCTCGCCCTTCGGCATGATGCTGCGGGCGGTGAAGTCGAACCAGAACCGGATGGGCTATACCGGCCTGAACCCGCGGCCCTACACCCTCGCCGCCTTCGTGATCTCGGGCATGTATGCGGGCCTCGCCGGCGGCCTGATGGTCGCGGTGGACCCGCTCGCCGGTGCCGAACGGATGTTCTGGACGGCCTCGGGCGAGGTGGTGCTGATGACCATCCTCGGCGGCGCGGGCACGCTGATCGGCCCGGTGCTCGGCGCCGGTATGATCAAATACTTCGAGAACATCTTCTCGCGCCTCAACGAATCCGACCTGAACGCCCTCTTCAGCTTCCTGCCCGACTGGCTTCAAAACGCCTTCGTCGCCGTGGCGCAGATGTTTGTGGGCGATGGCTGGCTCATGACGCTCGGCCTGATGTTCATGATCGTTGTGATCTTCCTGCCAGGCGGCCTTGTCGAACTGGGGCAGCGGGTGGTGCGCGGGCTGACCCGCAAGCGCGGCGAGCCGGCCAAGGACCCCGAGCATCACCCCGAAACCAAACCCCATGTGGGTGAGTGAGGAGCAAGCGACGATGAGTATCCTCGAAGTCAAAGGCGTCAATAAGCGCTTCGGCGGCCTTCAGGCGCTGGGGGACGTGAACCTCTCGGTGGCCGAGAACACCGTCCACGCCATCATCGGGCCCAATGGCGCGGGCAAGTCCACGCTGCTGAACTGCCTCGTCGGCAAGCTGATCCCGGACACCGGGTCGGTGATGTTCGATGGCCAGTCCGTGCTGGGCCGATCCTCGCACGAAATCAACCAAATGGGCATCAGCCGCGTGTTCCAGACGCCGGAGATCTTCGCAGACCTCACCGTGTTCGAGAACGTGATGATCCCCTGCTTTGCACGTCGCGACGGGGCGTTTCGCATGCATGCCTACGAGCACATGATGCAGGAGGCGGACATCGTGTCCCAGGCCGACGCGATGCTCGACGAGGTCAACATGCTCGACAAGAAGAACATGCATTCCGGATCGCTCTCGCGCGGCGACAAGCGCCGCCTCGAAATGGCGATGTGCCTCGTGCAGAAGCCGAAACTGCTGCTGCTCGACGAACCCACCGCCGGCATGGCGCGCGCCGACACCAACAACACCATCGAGCTGCTCAAGGAAATCAAGCACTCGCGCGACATCACGATGGTGATCATCGAGCACGACATGCATGTGGTGTTCAGCCTGGCCGAACGGATCACCGTCCTGGCCCAGGGCTCGCCGCTCGTCGAGGATGTGCCCGAAATGATCAAGGGCCACCCGAAGGTTCAGGAAGCCTATCTCGGCCACGCGGCCTAAGTTCATCCCCGCGGGGCAGCCCGACGCATCGCCCGGCGCCCGCACAGGAGTTGACCCATGAACGTCAAACCGGACTTTTCGAAGAGCGCGAATCAGGCGGCCACCGCGCCGGCCTTTCTGTCCGTCTACGATGTGCACGCCTATTATGGCGAGAGCTACATCGTGCAAGGCGTGAACTTCAACGTGCATGAGGGCGAGATCCTTGCCCTTCTGGGGCGCAACGGGGCCGGCAAGACGTCCACCTTGCGCGCCATTGCCCGCCTCGACGATCCCGTCGTCACCCACGGCGAGATCTGGCTCGATCACCAGCGCCTGCATGCGATGTCGAGCCATGAGGCCGCCGTCAACGGGCTTGGCCTTGTCCCCGAAGACCGGCGGATCATTCCCGGCCTGACCGTCGAGGAGAACCTGCAGCTCGCGCAGATCGTGCCGCCGATCGGCTGGTCTCTCGACCGGATCTACGATCTCTTCCCGCGGCTCGGCGAGCGCCGCAAGCAGGATGGCACCACGCTGTCGGGCGGGGAGCAGCAGATGTTGTCCATCGCACGGGCCCTGGCGCGTGACATTAAGGTGCTGCTGCTGGACGAACCCTACGAGGGGCTTGCGCCGGTGATCGTCGACGAGATCGAGAAGACCCTCATCCACATCAAGGAGCAGGGGATGACCACCGTAATCGTGGAACAGAACGCAGTGCGGGCGCTCGAACTCGCGGACCGGTCCGTGATCCTCGAAGGCGGCCAGATCGTGTTCGACGGCTCGGCGAAGGAGGTGCTCGACAACGCCGAGTTGCGGGCCGAGTACCTGGCCATCTGACGCCGCTCCCGCGTTCGAGCCCCGACGGTTGACCCCGCGCCCCGCGTCATCGCGCGGGATTGCCAAACTCGGGCGGGCTGTGGGATGCCTCGCCCAACGAAAACGCGCCCGGAGAGGCGCCGGTTTGGGAGGACGATATGCCAGATACGAAACCAGAGACCCGTGTTTTTCCCCCGTCCGAAGAGATGGCTGCAAGCGCGCATGTTGACGGTGTTTCGTATGCGCGTCTTTACGGGTCTTCGGTTTCGGATCCTGAGGTTTTTTGGGGGGAGCAGGGCAAGCGGATCGACTGGATCACGCCCTATACGAGGGTAAAGAACACGTCGTTCGCGCCGGGCAATATCGACATCCGGTGGTTTGAGGACGGCACGCTGAATGTCTGCG
>JBCDGG010000098.1:0-20633 GCA_038757905.1 Pseudomonadota bacterium
CTTCTGTCTACTCGTTTGACCTTGGTATCATCCAGCGAATTGATGGCGACCCGAAGACCAAAGTCCATCTCAATCTTGCCGTCATCAATGTACTGCCATCCATGCGCAAAGGGCGTGACGAACACTCGGTTGCTGGCCCTGAAGACGACGACGGCGCATGACGACTTGTTCGTGATGCTTGGAATGCCAGCGAACACATTTTTCACCTCGGCAGCGCCGCGAAGGTATCGTTGTGATTATCGACGATATCAGCCGCTTCGCGCGCGATATTGAAAGCCACTGGATGCTCCGTCGCACCCTGAAGGATATCGGCGGCAAGTTAGAGAGCCCCTCCATCCGTTTCGGGGAAGACTCTGACTCCGTTCTGATCGAGAACCTGCTGGCATCTGTTTCTCAGCACCAGCGCCAGAAGAACCGCGAACAGACCAAAAACCGGATGCGTGCCCGTACCATGAACGGGTATTGGTGTTTTCCTGCACCCCCGGGCTTTCGCTATGAGAACGTAGCCGGACATGGCAAGCTCCTTGTTCGGGATGAGCCGCTGGCCACGATCATCGCCGAAGCACTCGATGGATTTGCGCACGAGCGGTTTGCTTCCCAGAGTGAAGTGAAATCGTTTCTGGAGTCCGAACCGGCCTTCGCCAGCCGCTTCCCGAATGGCATTGTGCGCTACGAAGAGGTCATCCGCCTACTGACCCGTCCCCACTATGCCGGATACATCGAAGTGCCCGCCTGGGGTATCCGCATGACGAAGGGCAAACATGAGGGGCTGATCTCGTTTGAAGCCTACACGCGCATTCAGGACCGTATCAGACAGGGCGCACGCGTTGCTGCCCGCGCAGACATCAACGAGGACTTTCCGCTGCGAGGATTTGTGCTGTGTGGTGATTGTGATCGCCCGCTCACGTCTTGCTGGTCGAAGAGCAAGACCGGAAAGAAGCATCCCTACTATATGTGCTTCCACAAGGGTTGTTCCTCCTATCGAAAGTCGATCCGGCGCGATGTCATCGAAGGAGAGTTCGCGGGAGTCCTCGGCGACGTCCTGCCGTCCCGCCGCAAGCTGTCAGCCGCCAGAGCTACGTTTGCCGACATCTGGGACATCAAACTTCAGCGCGTCAAGCAACAGGCCGCGCTCTTTGATGCCAAGATCAAGGAAATCGACACGCAGGTTGAGACGCTGCTGGGGCGTCTTCTCGACGCGGAAACCAAAACCGTAATCCAGGCTTATGAAAGGAAGATTGCCGGACTGGAGGAAGAAAAGCTCCTCCTCTCCGAAAGAGCTGCCGGATCAGGCCATCCGGTACGGCCCTTCGGGCAATTGTTCGAACTCGCCAGTACATTTTTTCTAAACCCTTGTAAAGTTTGGCAAAGTGGTCGCTTCGAGCTGCAGCGAATCGTGCTCAGACTGACCTTTTCCAAGCGCTTGGCCTATGTGCGGAATCAGGGGTTTCGAACCCCGGAATTATCGTTACCGTTCAAAGCGTTAGGGGGTGATTTCAGGGCTAGTTGTAATATGGCGGAGAGACAGGGATTCGAACCCTGGGTGGGCTTGCACCCACAACGGTTTTCGAGACCGCCCCGTTCGACCACTCCGGCACCTCTCCGCGCCCTGATCGGGGTGAGCGCGCACATACGCAGACCGCGCTGGCGATGCAACCCCGAACCGTGTTCGCCGCCGAAACGGCGCACCGCCCGCCCGTCTCCGGCCTCGGCCATGGTACGCGCCCCAAGGGGAGACGGCGCGCCGGGCAATCCGGTGGCCTGTAGCGCCCGGAGCACGTGACCGGCACGGCAGGGTCCCGCGCATTGCCCGGCATGCCTGCCACACAATGATGGCGGCCTCTCGGCAACGTGGGGTTGTTGCCCTTGGAAACTCAGGCCATCGGCACTACTCCTGATCGAACAGCAGGAGAGCTTCGACCCATGCCATTTCGCCCTATCCTTGCCGCAGCGGCCCTGGCTGCAGGTCTCATGATCCCGGTCGCCGGGACGGCCCAGACGACGGGGCCGGCCACGCCACCGCCGGTATCGGCGCCCAGTGCGGCGGCGAAGGCCGAGGTGGCGCCGCTGTTGGATGCGCTTGGCCTGAACGAGCTTCTGCCGATCATGCGTGCGGAAGGCCTGGCCTATTCCGAGGAGCTTGCGCTGGACATGTTTCCCGGTCGGGGCGGGCCCCGCTGGGAGGATCTGGTGGACCGGATCTACGGCGTGGACCGGATGACGGACATCATGACGACCGAGATGGCGCGCGAGATGGACGCGGAGACCATCGCGCCTGTTTTGGAGTTCTTCACCTCCGCCCTCGGCCGGCGCATCGTGCGGCTGGAAGTCTCCGCACGGGAGGCCCTGCTCGAGCCGTCCGTCGAGGAAGCCTCCAAGGCGGCGCTCGCGGTGATGCGCCAGGAGGATGCGCCGCGCCTCGACGTGCTCGACCGGTTCGTGCAGGCCAACGATCTCATTGAAAGCAACGTGGTCGGGGCGCTCAACTCCAACTGGGCCTTCTACCAGGGGCTGGAGGCGGGCGGTGCCTTTCAGGGGACGCTCACCGAAGAAGAGATGCTCGCCGATGTGTGGGGGCAGGAGCCCGTGATCCGCGCGGACACCACGGATTGGGTGTTTTCCTACCTCGCCATGGCCTATCAGCCGCTGAGCGATGCCGAGATCGACACCTATACGACGCTGTCCAATACGCCGGAGGGGGAGGCGCTGAATACTGCGCTCTTCGCGGCATTCGACAGGATGTTCACCACGATCAGCCGCGAACTGGGCCTGGCCGCGGCCACCTTCATGGCGGGCGAAGACATCTAGGCGGTCGCGCGCGGCGAAGTCGCCGCGAGCAGGACGTCGTTGCAGCCGGGCTCGGTTCCCGATGCGACAACGTGTATTTATGTAAAATCGATAATCTTTTGGGCGTCCGGGCGGCCCTTGCTAGGGTTGCGGCCTCGCTTGCAACTCGTGGAGGCTCCGATGCGCCTTGCCCTGACGCTTGCCGTTTTCGCCGCAGGGGTCGCCCCGGCCACGGCTCAGTTCGTCCCGTCGGAGGAAAGTCTGAGCGGGCTTTACCCCGGCGCGGCCTATTCGCCCTATGCCCAGCGGGCCTTTCCCAGCCGCGTCTTATGGGGCGACACGCATCTGCATACCGGTCTGTCGATGGATGCCGGGCTCTTCGGCAACACGACCGGCCCCGACGTCGCCTATGAGTTCGCCCGCGGCGAGGAAGTGACCTCGGCCACGGGGCAGCCCGTGCGCCTGGCGCGCCCGCTCGACTGGCTGGTGCTGACCGAACATTCCGACGGGATGGGCATGATCACCGATCTGGCCAGCGGGGCGCCCAACATCATGGAGAGCGAGCAGGGCGCCCGCTGGGCCACCGGGCTGGCCGAGGGGGGCGAGGCCTCGGTTGCGGCCGCGCTCGACCTCATCACCACCTTCTCGCAAGGCGCGATGGACCCGGATCTGATCGCCGATTACTCGCCCGGCTCGCCGATCTATGCCTCGATCTGGAAGAACATCGTCGATGCTGCCGAGCGCTATAACGAACCGGGCCGCTTCACCGCGTTCATCGGGTTCGAATGGACGTCGCTGATCGCGGGCAACAACATGCACCGCAACGTTGTCTTCCGCGACGGGCCGGAGCGCGCGCTGCTGGTCGAGCCGATGGTGACGCAGGGCCCCGGCGGCTCCACCGATCCGATGGACCTTTACGCCTGGCTGGAGAACTACGAAGAGACGACCGGCGGCGACGTCTTCGCGCTGGCCCATAACGGCAACCTGTCGAACGGCATCATGTTCCCGGCCGAGACGCGCTATGACGGCTCGCCGGTCGACGAAACCTATGCCGCCGCCCGCGCCCGTTGGGAGCCGCTTTACGAGATCACCCAGATCAAGGGCGATGGCGAGACCCACCCGCTGCTCAGCCCCAACGATCCTTTCGCCGATTACGAGACCTGGGATGCCGGCAATCTGGACCTGACCGAGGCCAAGACCGATGACATGCTGGCCGGCGAATATGCTCGAGAGGCGCTGAAGCAGGGCTTCGGGATCGACGCCCGGACCGGCATCAACCCTTATCGCTTCGGCTTCGTGGGATCGACCGACAGCCATACCTCGCTCGCCACCGCCGACAGCGACAATTACTTCGGCAAGGCCACCAATGCCGAGCCATCGCTGGGCCGCGTGTCGCATCCCTTCACGGAGACCGATCAGGGCATCTTTCCGGGCTGGTCGCTGGTGGCCTCGGGCTATACCGGCGTCTGGGCCACCGAGAACACGCGCGAGGCGCTGTGGGACGCGATGGTGCGGCGCGAGACCTATGCCACCACCGGCCCGCGCATGGCGGTGCGCTTCTTCGGCGGGTGGGAGTTCGACGAGAACGACTTGCGCTCGCGCGCGCCGGCCTTTGCCGGCTACGAAAAGGGCGTGCCGATGGGGTCGGACCTGCGCACGGCCACCGCCGAGGCGCCGACCTTCATGGTCTATGCCCTGCGCGACCCGATCGGGGCCAATCTCGACCGGATCCAGATCGTGAAAGGCTGGCGCAATCCGGACGGCACCCTGGGCGAGCGCGTCTTCGACGTCGCTTGGTCGGACGGGCGCGTGCCGGACGCCGACGGGACGCTGCCGCCGGTGGGCAACACCGTGGATATCGAGGCGGCGAACTACACCAACACGATCGGCGCCTCGGAACTGGCAGCCGTCTGGACCGATCCGGACTTCGACCCGGCGGCGCAGGCCTTCTACTACGCCCGCGTGCTGGAGATCCCGACGCCCCGCTGGGTGCTTTATGACAAGGTCCGCCTGGGCGCGGAGCTGCCCGATGAGGCGGTCCTGATCGGTCAGGAGCGCGCCTATACCTCGCCCATCTGGTACGAGCCCGAGGGGTAGCGCGCGATCGTTTGGGGTTGTCTGCGCCCGGCCGGGAGTGTGGCGCAATAGTATTGCATCGTCCTGGCGGGCTACCACCGCAGGAGGTTGATACAGGAGCAATCGATGCGCACATCTTTCGCCACCCGTCTCGCCTTTGCATCGTCTCTGTTGGCCACTGCCGCGCTGCCCGCCGCCGCGCAGGAGTTCCAGACCGAGCAGAGCGATACGGAGGTCGTGCTCGCCCCCGACGGGTTCTCGCCCTATGCGGGGCGAAACTTCCCCACGCGGCCGCTCTGGGGCGAGTCGCACCTGCATACCGAAGTGTCGGTGGATGCCGGGACGATGACGCGGCTGGGGCAGGAGGATGCCCTGCGCTTCGCCCGCGGCGAGGAAGTGACCACCACCCATGGCCTGCGCGCGAAGCTTTCGCGCCCGCTCGACTGGATCGTAGTGTCCGATCACGCCGAGATGTACGGGCTGATGCCGCAGCTTCTGGCGGGCGACGCACAAGTGCTCTCCACCGAGCAGGGCCGCGCGTGGTACACGGCGCTGACAGCGGGTGATCCGCAACTGGCCTTCGACACCGCGATGGAGATCGTCGCCTCGCTGTCCGAGGACACGCCGCCCATCGACAACCCCAAGGCGATCAAACACGCCTGGGAAGACTACACCGCGCTGATGGACCGCTACAACGATCCCGGCGCCTTCACCACGATCATCGGCTACGAATACACCACCGAGGGCGCCAACAACCTGCACCGCAACGTGCTGTTCCGCGACGGTGCGATCCGCGCCAACCAGACGGTGCCGTTCTCACAATACGACAGCAAGAATCCCGAGGATCTGTGGGCCCATCTGGCCGAGTACGAGGCGCGCACCGGGGGCGAGGCGCTGGCCATCGCCCATAACGGCAACCTGTCGAACGGGCGGATGTTCTCGCTCAATGCCTATGACGGCTCCGCCCTGACCGAAGAGATCGCCAGCCTGCGCGCCCGGTTCGAGCCGCTCTACGAGGCCACGCAGATCAAGGGCGACGGCGAGGCGCACCCCTTCCTCAGCCCCGACGACGCGTTTGCCGATTACGAGACCTGGGACGCCTCCAACCTTAACGGCACCGAGGTGAAGACGCCGGACATGCTGGCGGGCGAATACGCGCGCGAAGCGTTGAAACGCGGGCTGAAGATCGAGGCGGATCTGGGCGTCAACCCGTTCAAGTTCGGCATGGTCGGCGCCACCGACGCCCATACGGGCATGTCAACGACGGGCGAAGACAACTTCTTCGGCAAGCATTCCGGCGTCGAGCCGGAGCCGGGCCGCTGGGAGCACGTAGTGATCGAGGCGCCGGACCCGGCGCTGACGATCTATGGCTGGAAGCAGGCGGCCTCCGGCATCGGGGCGGTCTGGGCGCGCGAGAACACCCGCGCCGCGATCTTCGACGCGATGATGCGCAAGGAGACCTATGCCACCACCGGCTCGCGCATGCTGGTGCGCTTCTTCGGCGGCTGGGACTTCTCCGAGGCCGACGCGCAAAGCCGGCTGCCCGCCGATGCGGGCTATGCCCGCGGCGTGCCCATGGGCGGCGATCTGTCGGCCCTGCCCGAGAGTGGCGCCGCACCGACCTTCCTCGTCGCCGCGCTCAAGGACCCGCAATCGGGCAATCTGGACCGGATCCAGATCGTCAAGGGCTGGCTTGATGCCGAGGGTGCAACGCAGGAGCAGGTCTATGATGTCGTCTGGTCCGATGCGCGCGAACCCGGCGCCGACGGGACACTGCCCGACGTGGGCTCCACCGTAGACGTGGCCAGCGCCACCTGGACCAACACAATCGGCGCCTCCGAGCTGATCGGCGTCTGGCAGGACCCGGCGTTCGACCCCGCGCAGCGCGCGTTCTACTATGCCCGCGTGATCGAGATCCCGACACCGCGCTGGACCGCCTATGAGGCCGTGCGCTTCGGGATCGAGATGCCCGCAGAGGTGCCGATGGTCACGACCGAGCGCGCCTATACCTCGCCGATCTGGTACACCCCGCAATAGCGGGGCGGCGGGGTTGACACATGCGCCGTTCGGAGCGATACGGCGCGCTCCCGCATTGGCGGGGCCATCAATTCCGTCCCGCGAGGGGCGCGCTGTCCGAGGCAAGGGGCAAAGGGCCCGACCGGAACACCCGCCAGCCATTTGGTGGGGGCCACAGGACGCGGCACAAGAAGGAAGAGACACATGTTTGCGGTCCTCAAGACCGGCGGCAAGCAGTACCGCGTCCAGCCGGGCGACCTGCTCCGCGTCGAAAAGCTGGCGGCGACCGCCGGCGAAACCGTTCAATTCAACGAAGTTCTGATGGTCGGCGCGACCGTGGGCACGCCCCTTGTCGAGGGTGCGGGCGTCCAGGCCGAGGTGATCGACCAGATCAAGGGCGAGAAGCTCATTCACTTCGTCAAGCGCCGCCGCAAGCACTCCTCGCAGCGGACGAAGGGCCACCGCCAGCAATTGACGCTGCTGAAGGTGACGGAGATCCTGGAGAACGGCGCGGACGCCTCGGGCGTGAAGGCCGCCGTTGGTGCCGGGTCCGTCTCGGGCGCAGCCATCGAAGCCGCCGCACCGGCGCCGGTGAAGAAGGCCGCCCCGAAGAAGAAAGCCGCCGCACCCGCGGAACCTGCCGCAGAGGCCCCCGCAACCGCGACGGAAGCGCCCGCCGCAGAGGCACCCGCGACCGAGGCACCCGCCGCAGAGGTGACTGGCTCCAAGCCCGACAACCTCCTGTCTGAGGCGCGCGACGGTCAGCCCGACGATCTGAAGAAGATTTCGGGCGTCGGACCGAAGCTGGAAAAGCTGCTCAACACCAATGGTGTGTTCCACTTCGATCAGATCGCTGCTTGGAACGACGCCGAAGTCGCGTATATGGATGATCAACTGTCCTTCAAAGGCCGCATCGCCCGCGACGGATGGATCGATCAGGCGACGCAGTTCGCCGCCGAGAAGGAGTAAACGGGATGGCACACAAGAAAGCAGGCGGTTCCTCGCGCAATGGCCGCGATTCTGCCGGCCGCCGCCTCGGCGTCAAAAAGTACGGCGGTCAGCACGTGATCCCCGGCAACATCATCGCGCGCCAGCGCGGCAACAAGTTCTGGCCAGGGGAAGGCGTCGGCCAGGGCAAGGATCATACGCTCTTTGCGCTGGTCGAAGGCTCGGTGACCTTTTATAAAGGTCTCAAGGGTCGAACCTTCGTATCCGTGACCCAGGCCGCCGAGGCGGCCGAATAGGCCGACACCCTCGCATTAACGTCATTTCAAGGGGGATCGGCGACACCGCCGGTCCCCCTTGATCCTTTCCGCGCCTCTCCCATGTGAGAGAGGTCGGCTTCTGGAGGAGGAAGCCCCATGCAAAGCGACAGCATCGCCCTGAGGGCAAATCAGGACGCCACGGCGTCTCAGCCGGTGATCCCCACGGATCGCCTGGTGCTGCGCCCGTTGCGCGCGTCCGACAAGGGGTTGCTCGAGCATTATGCGGGGGACGCCCGGGTCGCGAGCATGACGACGTCGATCCCCCATCCGCTGCCGCCCGGGGCCGCGGAAGCCTTTATCGAGCGCTCGCTGTCGGAAACGCGCCGCGAAGACGTCTGGGCCCTGGACGGGACGCGGTCCGGCCTGGGCGAGCTGGTCGGCGTGATGGGCCTGGAGCGCATGGAAGGCACCCCGGAACAATCCGAGATCGGTTATTGGATCGCCCCGGCCTTCTGGAACACGGGGCTCGCCTCCGAGGCCCTGGCGGCTCTGCTGGCCGCCAACCCGCACCGCTCCGGTACGATCTTCGCCTCCGTCTTTCAGGACAATCCGATTTCGGCCCGGGTGCTGACGAATGCGGGCTTCGAATACCTCGGCGATGCCGAGGCGTTCAGCGTTGCGCGCGGCGCGAACGTGCCCACATGGACATACCTTCGAAAGCAGCCCTAGCGACGGGGGCGGGCCGCCGGTCCGCCCTCTGCGCCGCCAAGGCGCTTGTTGGCAGGGTGCGCATCGGCTAGGCCCAAGCCCCATGAAGTTTCTAGACCTCGCCCGCGTTACCATTCGCTCGGGCTCCGGCGGTGCCGGAGCCGTGTCGTTTCGGCGTGAGAAGTTCATCGAATACGGCGGCCCGAACGGCGGCGACGGGGGGCGCGGCGGCGATGTGGTGGCCGAGGCAGTCGACGGGCTGAACACGCTGATCGATTTCCGCTACCAGCAGCACTTCTTTGCGGGCAACGGCAAGGGGGGCATGGGACAGGGCCGCACCGGCGCCTCGGGCGACGATATCGTGCTGAAGGTCCCGGCGGGGACGGAGATCCTGGACGAGGATCAGGATACCGTGATCGCCGATCTCACCCAGGTGGGCGAGACGGTCCGCCTCGCCAAGGGCGGTAATGGCGGTTTCGGCAATCTGCACTTCAAGAGCGCCACCAATCAGGCGCCGCGCCGCGCCAATCCCGGTCAGCAAGGGGTGGAACGCCAGATCTGGTTGCGCCTGAAGCTGATCGCGGATGTCGGCCTGCTCGGGCTTCCCAATGCCGGCAAGTCGACGTTTCTGGCGGCCACCTCCAATGCCCGTCCGAAGATCGCCGACTACCCGTTCACGACGCTGCATCCCAATCTCGGCATTGTCGGCGTCGACGGGGCGGAGTTCGTGGTGGCCGACATCCCCGGGCTGATCGAAGGAGCCTCGGAGGGCAGGGGGCTGGGGGACCGGTTCCTGGGGCATGTGGAGCGCTGCGCGGTGCTTCTGCATCTGGTCGACGGCACGGCGCCGGACCCGGCCGCGGATTGGGCCACGATCATCGCCGAGTTGGAGGCCTATGGCGGCGCGCTGGCCGAAAAGCCGCGGATCACGGCGCTGAACAAGGTCGACGCGCTGGACGCGGAGGCACGCGCCACGGCCCGCAAGGCCCTGGAAGAGGCGACGGGTGCGCCCGTCTTCGAGATGTCGGGCGTCTCGCATGAAGGGGTGGAGGCCGTTTTGCGGGCCGTCCGGATCCCGGTCGATGCCGCGCGCGCCCCCGATCCCGTGGAGGAGGACGCACCATGGAGGCCGTGACCGCGTCCGCGCCCCCCCGGATTGCCGCCGCCAAGCGCCTCGTCGTCAAGATCGGATCCGCGCTGCTCGTCGATCGGGCCAGCGGCACCCTGCGCGAGGATTGGCTGACCGCGCTTGCCGCCGATCTCGCCGCCGCTCGCGCGCGCGGCACCGATGTGATCGTCGTCTCGTCGGGCTCGATCGCGCTCGGCAGCGCCACGCTTGGGCTGAGCGCGGGGCCGCTGCCCCTGGAGCAAAGCCAGGCCGCCGCTGCGGTCGGCCAGATCCGTCTCGCCCGCGCCTATGAGGCCGCGCTGGCGCCCCACGGGCTGATCACGGCGCAGGTGCTTGTGACGCTTGAGGATTCCTCGGATCGGCGCCGCTACCTCAACACCCGCGCCACGCTGGCGGCGCTGCTCGCGCATAGCGTCCTGCCCATCGTGAACGAGAATGACACCATCGCGACCGACGAGATCCGCTTCGGCGACAATGATCGGCTGGCCGCGCAGATCGCGGTGACTATCGGCGCTGATATGCTGGTGCTGCTTTCCGATATCGACGGGCTCTACACCGCGCCGCCGCAGAACGATCCCGCAGCCAAACGGCTGGACGTCGTGCCGCGCATCACGGCGGAGATCGAGGCCATGGCCGGGGATGCCGGATCGGGCCTGTCGCGCGGGGGCATGAAGACCAAGCTGATGGCCGCCAAAACCGCGACCGCGGCCGGCTGCACCATGGCGATCACGCAAGGGGCCGGACAGAGCCCGCTCGCCGCGCTTGAATCCGGTGCGGCCGCCACGTGGTTTTTGGCCCAGGGCACGCCACAACTGGCCCGTCGCCGCTGGATCGCCTCGATGAAGCCGCGCGGGGCGCTGATAATCGATGCTGGCGCCGCGGCGGCGCTCGCCCGCGGCAAGTCCCTCTTGCCGGCGGGTGTCACGGGCGTGTCCGGCAGCTTCGGCCGGGGCGAGCCTGTGCTGATCGAAGGGCCGGACGGCCGCCTGGGGCAGGGGCTGAGCCGCTACACCGCCCCGGAGGCGCGCGCCATCGCGGGCCATCGCTCGGGTGACATCGAGGAGATCCTGGGCTATCCCGGGCGCGCCGCACTGGTGCATCGCGATGACATGGCCCTCTAGGGTGCCGGATCGCGGTACCGCCAACATACGCACGCATACCCGCCGACGCCCCGCTCTATTCCATCCGCCACACCGAAAGCCGCTGACATGAAGGACAACGCCGACAATATCCCCGCGCTCATGGCAGAGATCGGCGCCGCCGCTCAGGCCGCCGCGACCGAGCTTGCCACGGCCCCGGCCGAAACCCGCGCCCGGGCCCTGTCCGAAGCCGCCCGCGTGCTCGAAGCGCGTCTGCCCCAGATCGTCGAGGCCAATGCCGAGGATCTGGCCTATGGCCGCGCCAAGGGGCTGACCGACGCGATGATGGACAGGCTCCTTCTGAACCGCGACCGCATCGAGGGCATCGCCGAAAGCCTCCGCGCCGTCGCGGCCCAGGCCGACCCGATCGGGCAGGTCATGGCCGAATGGGATCGTCCGTCCGGCCTGCACATCCAGCGGGTGCGGACGCCGCTCGGAGTGATCGGGGTGATCTATGAAAGCCGTCCGAACGTGACGGCGGATGCCGGGGCGCTGTGCCTGAAGGCGGGCAATGCCTGCATCCTGCGCGGCGGGTCGGAGAGCTTCCATTCCTCCCGCGCGATCCATGCCTGCCTTGTGGACGGGCTGCGCGCTGCCGGTCTGCCGGAGGCCTCGATCCAGCTCGTGCCCACCCGCGACCGCGCCGCGGTGTCGGAGATGCTGCGCATGACGGAGGCGATCGACGTGATCGTGCCGCGCGGGGGCAAAGGGCTTGTGGGCCTGGTGCAAAGCGAGGCCCGCGTGCCGGTCTTCGCGCATCTGGAGGGGATCTGTCACGTCTACGTGGATGCTGCCGCCGATGCCGAGAAGGCGCGCGCGGTCGTGCTGAATGCCAAGACCCGCCGCACCGGGATCTGCGGCGCCGCGGAGTGCCTGCTCATCCACCGCGAGGCGCTGGATCTGGGCCAGCGGATCGTGGACGCGCTGATGGAGGCGGGCGTCGAGGTCTACGCCGATGGCCTGCGCGGCACCCGCCCCGCGACGCAAGACGATTTCGGGACGGAGTTCCTCGACATGAAGATGACCGCGCGCGTGGTCGACGATCTGGGCGCCGCGGTCGCCCATATCCGCGAATACGGCTCGTCCCACACCGAAGCGATCCTGACCGAGGACGATGCCGCCGCCGCGGCGTTCTTTGCCGGGCTCGACAGCGCGATCCTGATGCGCAACGCCTCCACCCAGTTCGCCGATGGCGGCGAGTTCGGGATGGGCGCGGAGATCGGCATCGCCACGGGCAAGATGCATGCCCGCGGGCCCGTCGGTGCCGAGCAGTTGACGAGCTTCAAGTATCTGGTGACCGGGGACGGCACGATCCGGCCCTGACCACAGGCGCCGGGGCGGCACATTCACCGCCCCGGCCGCACCGCGGGTCAGACCGTAATCAGGATCCTTGTCGAGCTGGACTGCACCGTCACTTTCGTTCCGACCCCGCGCAGGGCCTGCGGCACAAGCGCGAAATGGACCTGGCTCGGCCGGAGCGGCGCCGGGATCGCGCCGCTCTCCAGGGCCTCCCACAGGAGCGGATCCTGCCGCAGCTTCTCGGCCTCGCCCTGCAGGCACCATCCGGTGCGGTCCTTCCAGATGCGCACCTGTCCGCCGAAGGGCATCGCGCTTTCCAGGCAGAGCAGCAGCAGGAACGCGACCTTCACGTCGAGCCGCGGCTGGGCGTCTTCGACGCCCCAATGCACGCGCAGTCGCCCGCCTTTGTAGAGATCGGTCAGGATGCCCAGCACCTCGGCGCGGCCGATATCCTGCTCATGACCGGCCTGCCCGAATGCGATGCGGAAGAACCGCAGGCGCGTCTGCGCGTTGCTGATGCTTTCCTTCACGAGCTCGAGCTCGGGCGAGAGGGCGTCGGCCTCCTGCACCGGGGCGCCCATGGAGAGCAGTTCCACGCCATTGCCAATGGCCCCGACCGGGCTCACAAGATCGTGGCAGATGCGGGAGCCGATCAGGGAGCAAAGGTCTTCCTCTCGGAGCGGAAACTCGGCATTCATGCCGCACCTCCCACTGCGAAGCCACCAGCGAGACACGGAGCGGATATGAAGGACGTGAACGCCATCCTCGAGCCCGGAATGCTCGTGCGCCATCCCAGCGAACCCTCCTGGGGGCTGGGCCAGGTGCAATCGCGCATCGACCATCGCATCACGGTGAACTTTGAAAATGTGGGCAAAATTGTAGTGGACGGACGCACCATCGCGCTGCTCCCGGTCTTTGATTGATCCCCGACGCGCCATCGGCGCGCCATCCCCCTTTAGTCGTGACCCCGACCCGTTCAGTCCCCTCCGAACGCGATCGCAGCCGCCAGTAGGTATTCATACCTTGGTAAATACAACCTTAACGGGTGCGATCAGGGCCCCGCAACCCGCCGAATATGGGGAGGGACGCCCCTGTTTCGGTCCTGCATCCCCTTGCGTCACGGGCCGGAACGCCGTGCCCGAGCGGCGCGCGCCGCACGCCGCGTCGGGCCGCGCGGCTGTTGTCAGGACGGACCGAAGACCCTAAAGCGCAGGCATGACACCTGCATTGCGTTCCCTTCCGAAGCCGGGGCCAGCTCTCGATGTCCGCATTGCCACGCGCGAAGCCGATCTGCTCGGCGCGCAGCGGCTGCGCTACGAGGTGTTTGTCAGCGAACTCGGCGGAGACGGCGCGCTTGTGGACCACATAAACCGGTTCGAGCGCGACGCCTTCGATCCGGTGTGCGATCATCTGATCCTCGTCGATCCGCTGCGGGACGAGGCCGGGCTGGAGCACGTCGTCGGGGTCTACCGCCTTCTGCCGGACGAGCGCGCGGGGCAGATGGGCTATTACTCCGCCGGAGAGTTCGATCTGGGCGTGCTGGAAAGATCCGGGCGGAAGCTGCTGGAACTGGGCCGGTCCTGTCTGCACCCGGATGTGCGCGGCGGCTCCGGCCTCTACTGCCTGTGGACGGGCCTCGCCGCCTATATCGAGGCGCAGGGCGTCGAGATCCTGTTCGGCGTGGCGAGCTTTCACGGCACGGATATCGCCGCGCTCACCCATCCGCTGGCCTTTCTGCACCATAACCACCTTGCGCCGCCCGAACTTCGCATCACGGCGCGGCCGCCACAGGCCCGCTCGATGGATCTGCTGCGCCCGGAGGCCATCGACCGGCGGGCCGCGGCGCGGGCCATTCCGGCCCTGCTCAAATCCTACCTGCGAATGGGCGGGTTCGTGGGCGAGGGCGCCTGGATCGACGCGCCGTTCAACACCACCGATGTCGGCCTTGTCATGGACGTCGCGCGCGTCGACGCGCGCACCCGGTCGCTCTATGCGGCGGGCGAGGTCTCCGGCGGGCGATGAAGGACGGCGTGCCAGAGGGCCAAGCACAGGACGGCCCCACCTGGGCGGGCGATCCGCCGCCGGCGGTGGCGCCCTTCGGCCCTGGCGACTGGGCCCGCATCGCGATGCGCGGGGCGCCGCTGGGCCTGCTCGTGTTCGGCGGGCTGGCCTGTCTGCTTCTGGTGCGCCTCGTCGAACGCCCGCTCTTCGGGCCGCGCCGCCCGGTGACGCCGTGGATCACGCGGGGCGTCTGCAGCGCGGCGTTCGTTTGTCTTGGGATGCGGCGGCGCGCATGCGGGCGCCCGCTCGTCGGCGAAGGGGCGGCTGTGGCCAACCATGCAAGCTGGCTCGATATCTTCGCACTGAACGCGGGCGACGCGGTGTATTTCGTGGCCAAGGCCGAGGTCGCCGGCTGGGCCGGGATCGGCTGGCTGGCGCGCGCCACGGGAACGCTATTCATCCGCCGGAACCGCGGGGACGCCGCCGCACAGACGCGCCGGCTGCGCAAGCGGTTGGAACAGAACCACCGGCTGCTGTTCTTCCCCGAAGGAACGTCGACCGATGGGCGCCGCGTCCTGCCCTTCAAGCCGACGCTGTTCGCTCCCTTCTTCGCAGATCACTTGAAAGATGAGCTGCAAGTGCAGCCAATCACGGTGAAATACACTGCGCCAATGGGCGAGGATCCCCGCTTCTACGGCTGGTGGGGAGACATGGAGTTCGGGACGCATCTGCTGCGCATTCTCGCGGTGCGCCGGCCGGGCAGTGTCGAGGTGATCTATCATCCGCCCCTGCGGGTCGCCGCGTTCCCAGGCCGCAAGGCGCTCGCGCAAGCCTGCGAGGCGCAGGTCCGCACCGGGCTGGAGGCTTAGGCTGGAGGCTTAGCGCGGCACGAGCGCGTCCAAGGCGCTCACCGGATCGTCTGATGCCCAGATCTCCTCGCCCACGGCGAAGAAATCGACGTCGTCCCACAGCCCGCGCACCGTGTCTTCGGTCAACCCGCCCTCGGCGACGACGGGCAGTTCCATCATCTCGGTCCACCATTGAAACAGCTCGGACGCCGCGACCTGCCCATCGCCCAAGGCGCTGCCGGTGAGGGGGCCGAGCGCCACGTAGTCGGCGCCCGACTCGCCCGCGACCATCGCATCGTGGCGCGACGCCCCGCAGAAGGCGCCGACGATGGCGTCGGCGCCCAGGGCACTGCGCGCCGCGCGGACGCCGCGCGTTCCGTCCAGATGCACCCCGTCGAGCCCGAGCCGCTCGGCAAGCCCGACATGTTCGGACATCACCAGCGCCACGTCGCGCGGCGTCGTCACCTCGCGCAGCGCATCGGCGGCCCGGATCAGGCGATCCTCGTCCCGGGTTGCGAGGGCCAGCCTCACGCAGGCCACCGGGCGCGCGTCGAGCACGCGCGCCAGATCGCCGGGAAACCGCGACAACTCGAAGGCCGGGGGGGACACCAGGTAGATCTGCGGTGCATCTGTCTCGGCCATGTCCGGCTCCTGCGTAGCGTTGCGCCGCCTCCCTTACCGTGGCCGGGCGCGAAGGGCGAGGGCCGGGGCGGGCATTCTCGCGGCTGGCGCCCGGCTGCGCTTGATGCCCCGCCGTGCCGCGCGTATCAGGCCCGCGAAAAGGAGCATCATGTCAGAGCCCGCCTTCATTCTCGTGCGTCCGCAGATGGGTGAAAACATCGGCGCCGCCGCCCGCGCCATGTGGAACTTCGAGCTGAGCCGTCTCCGCCTCGTCGCGCCGCGCGACGGCTGGCCGAACCCGCGCGCCGTGGCGCTGGCCTCCGGGGCCGGGCGCCTGCTCGACCATGCAGGCCTGCACGACACCGTGGCCGACGCCGTGGCCGATTGCACCCATGTCTACGCGACGACGGCGCGCCCGCGCGGCCTGACAACCCCGGTGATCACGCCGGAGGAGGCGATGGCGGATGCCCGGGCCCTGGTGGCCGAGGGCGCCCGGCCCGCGTTCCTCTTCGGCCCCGAGCGGGCCGGGCTGGAGAACGAGGATATCGTGCGCGCCCACCGCATCGTCACCGTCCCCGTAAATCCGGAGTTCTTCTCGCTCAACCTCGCGCAATGCGTGCTGCTCATGGCCTATGAATGGCGCAGGCTCGGTGCCGCCGAGGACGAGGGCGGCATCGAACGGCTTGAACCCGCCCGCGCGCAGGCCATCGAGGTGGAGAAGCTCGCCGATCATTTCGAAGACCGGCTGGAAACGGCCGGGTTCTTCTTTCCGGAGACGAAGGCGGAGGGCATGAAGCTCAACCTGCGCGCCATGTTCGGCCGCCTGCCGTTCACGCGCGGCGACATCCAGATGCTCCACGGGGCGTTGCGTCAACTGACGCGCGTCCGCGACGAAAAGAAACCGGGCGTTGATCCCGGCCCCGGCGCGCCTTAGCTCGGGCCCCAAGGGGAGACGAAACGTGGCCACGAAGAAACGCAGCATTTTCGAAGAGGTTGGGGACAAGGCGCCGGATCGCAGCGCGCCCCTGCAGACCGGCGTGATCGACCGCGCCGCCCGGACGGGCGCGCGCGGCGCGATCCGGATCTGGCTGATGCTCCTCTTCGCCCTCGTCGTCGTGATGATCGCCGTGGGCGGTTTGACACGCCTGACGGATTCGGGCCTGTCGATCACCGAATGGGCGCCGATCACGGGCGCGATCCCGCCGCTCAGCGCCGAAGACTGGCAGGCGGAGTTCGACCTCTACCGCCAGATCCCGGAATACGAGCTGCAGAACCGCGGCATGACCCTGGCCGAGTTCAAGGTGATCTACTGGTGGGAATGGGGCCACCGGCAGCTTGGGCGCGTCATCGGCGTGGTCTGGGCGGTGGGCTATCTCGGCTTTCTGGTCGCCCGACAGATCCCGCCCGGCTGGGCGGGCCGCCTGCTGATCCCCGGGATCCTCGGCGGAATACAGGGTGCGATCGGGTGGTGGATGGTGTCTTCCGGTCTCGAAGCCGGGATGCTCGATGTGGCCTCCTACCGGCTTGCCACCCATCTGGGCCTGGCCTTCGTGATCCTGGGGCTGCTGGCCTGGTACATCTTCCGCCTGGGCCGCACGCAGACGGAGCTGCTGCAGGCCCAGCGCGCGAAGGAGCGCAAGCTCTGGGGTATGTCGACGGGCCTTCTGCATCTGTCGTTCCTGCAGATCCTCATCGGGGCGCTGGTCGCCGGGATAGACGCGGGGCGCAGCTACACCGACTGGCCGTTGATGGCCGGGCAGTTCTTCCCCGCCAATGCCCTCGATCTGGAGCCGCTCTGGCGCAATTTCTTCGAAAACAGCGGGCTGGTGCAGTTCGTCCACCGGGTGACAGGCTACCTGTTGTTCCTGTTCGCCATCGGCGCATGGTTCGCCGGGCGGCGCAGCGTCCACAGCGCGACGCGGGCCGCCTTCAGCACCGTCATGGGGCTGATGCTGCTGCAATTGGTGCTCGGGATCGTCACGGTGGTTCATGCGGCGCCCTGGCACCTGGCCATCGTCCATCAGTTCACCGCCGTCGCGCTCTGGGTGGCGATCCTGCGCGCGCGGTTCCTGTCCGGCTATCCCCGGGCCGATGCGCTTCGGAGAACGCTATGACCCCCCAGACCGCCTATACCGACCTGATGGCCTTCGCCCGGGAGACCCGCGCCCTCGCCGCAATCGCCGGGCGCACGAGCTGGGATCAGGAAACCATGATGCCGCGCCATGCGGCCCCGCAGCGGGCCGAGGAGATGGCCGCGCTGGAAGGTGTGCTGCACGCCCGCCGGACCGATCCGCGGGTGGGCGCCTGGCTTGCCGCGGCGCAGCCGGCGGGCGAGGTCGAGGCCGCGCAGCTGCGCCTGCTGCAGCGCGAGTTCGACCGCAGCACAAAGGTGCCCGCGGATCTCGCCGCGGAGCTTGCCCGGGTGACCTCACTCGCCCAGGGGATCTGGGCGGATGCGCGCGCGGCCAAGGATTTCAAAGCCTTTGCCCCCACCCTTGAGCGCGTGCTCGAGCTGCGCCGTCAGGAGGCGGACGCGCTGTCGGACGGGAGCGCGCGCTACGATGCGCTCCTGCAGGATTACGAGCCCGGGGTGACCGCCGCCGATCTGGACGCGATGTTCGGCGCCCTGCGCCCCCGCCTGATCGCCCTGCGCGAGCGCATTCTGGGATCGGAGCGCCCGGCGCCCGCGCTGCGCGGGCCGTTCGACGAGGATGTGCAGATGCGCCTCACCTCCGAGATCGCAGGCGCCTTCGGCTACGATTTCAATCACGGCCGCATCGACAAGGCGGTGCATCCGTTCTCGTCGGGCTCCGGGCTGGATGTGCGGATCACCACGCGCACCAGCGCGGAGGAGCCGCTGGGCTCGATCTATTCCACGATCCACGAGGTGGGCCATGCCGCCTACGAGCAGGGGATCGACCGGGCCTATGTTCTCACGCCCCTCGGTCAGGGCGTGTCCATGGGCGTGCACGAGAGCCAGAGCCGGATCTACGAGAACCAGCTGGGACGCTCCGCGGCGTTCACGGGCTGGCTCTACGGGCGGATGCGCGCCAGTTTCGGCGAGATCGGCGTCGCCGGGCCGCAGGACTTTACCCGCGCGGTCAACCGGGTCGAAACCGGGTTCATTCGGACCGAGGCGGACGAGGTGCACTACAACCTTCACGTGCTCCTGCGCTTCGATCTGGAGCGTGCGCTGATTTCCGGCGCGCTGCAGGTGGCCGACCTGGAAGAGGCCTGGAACGAGCGCTTTGCCCGCGACTTCGGGCTGCAGGTGGACCATGCCGCAAATGGCGTTTTGCAGGACGTGCATTGGTCGGTCGGACTGTTCGGGTACTTTCCGACCTATACGCTCGGCAACGTCTATGCCGGCTGCCTGTTCGCCGCGTTGACGGACGCGCTGCCCGACTGGGACGCCGATCTGGCACGCGGCGATCCGTCCCGCCTGACGGAATGGCTGCGCGACAACCTCCAGCGCCACGGCGGACTGCGCGAGCCGCGCGCCACGATCGAAGCGGCCACCGGGCGGCCGGTCAGCGAAGCGCCGCTGCTGGATTACCTCGACGCCAAGTTCGGGGCGCTCTACGGCCTCTGATCCGCGCCGATCCGGGCGCTGGCGCGGTCCCGATGCACTGGTCTGCCTCCGGCGGGGATATTTGGGGCAATGTGAAGGGCAGGGGGCGCCCCCGGCCGAGCGGCGGGCCCCGGTGCGCCGCTGCCCGGGGCCGCGTCCGCCGGCCCTAGCGCTCCGGCAGCAACCCGCGGGGGCTGAAGCGCAGCACCACCAGCAGGACGACCCCCATCGTGAAGAGGCGCATGTACTGGACCGAGCCCAGCAGATGATCCTTCAGGGCGGATCCGTCGGGGAGCGGGAAGGTGATGGCCTGCATCAGCACTTCGCCCAGCGGCTCCACCTGAACCCAAAGCCACCAGATGAGGAAGCCGCCGAGCACGGCGCCCAGATTGTTGCCCGAGCCGCCGACGATGACCATCACCCAGATCAGGAAGGTAAAACGCAGCGGCTGGTAGGTGCCGGGTGTGAGCTGTCCGTCGAGCGTGGTCATCATCGCGCCGGCCAGACCGCAGATCGCCGAGCCCAGGATGAAGACCTGCAGGTGGCGCGCGGTGACGTCCTTGCCCATGGCTTCGGCCGCCGTCTCGTTGTCGCGAATGGCGCGCATCATCCGCCCCCAGGGGGAGTTGAGCGCGGCCTGCGTGAGCCAGATCAGGGCGACGAGCACCACGATGAAAAGCCCGGAATAGGCCAGCTTCACCGCAATCGACGACGCGGTGACCGGATCGAGCCCCCACTCTGCGGCGCGGGCAACGAAGGCGGGATTGTCCTGCAGATCGACCTCGTAGGGCACGGGCCGCGGCAAGCCCGAGACGTTCTTGACCCCGCGTGCCAGCCAATCCTCGTTCTTCAGGATGGCGATGATGATCTCTGCGATCCCCAGGGTCGCAATCGCGAGGTAGTCCGACCGGAGGCCCAGGGCCGTCTTGCCGATGATCCAGGCGACCCCGGCCGCGAGCATCGCCCCCATGGGCCAGGCGAACACGATGGGAAGTCCCAATCCGCCGAGATAGCCTGAGACGGCCGGGTCTACCGCTTCGATGGCATCCCGCGACGGGTCGAACAGGCTGCGGTAGAGGACGAAGCCGAGAACCACGATGGCGGCCACCGTCACCGCGCGCATGCGGCCGGGTGCGAGGCGCCCGGAGACCAGGATCGCGAGCGCAATCGTCGCCGCGCCGGCGGTCAACGCCACGGCCATACCCGCGCCGCCGGCGGCCCAGGCCGCGCCGA
>JBCDGG010000099.1:0-20329 GCA_038757905.1 Pseudomonadota bacterium
ACCTGCGGCGCGCGCCCCGCGGGGCGCGCGCCCTGATTTGGGGGCAAAATGGAAAAGCGTGTCACCTTCAAGGGGATCTGGCTGCCGCTGCTGCTCATCGCGCCGCAGATCCTGATAACGGCGGTCTTCTTCTTTTACCCCGCCGGGCAGGCGATCTGGCAGTCGCTCTTCATCCCCGACCCGTTCGGGCTGTCGATGCGGTTCGTCGGGCTCGGAAATTTTGAGTTTCTGCTGAGCGATCCGTTCTATCGCGCCTCCTTCGTTACCACCGCGATCTTTTCTTCGCTCGTGACGCTCGTTTCCATGGGCGTCGCGCTCTATCTCGCGGTTCTGGCCGACCGGCTGATCAAGGGGTCGGGCACCTACAGGACACTGCTGATCTGGCCCTACGCCGTGGCGCCCGCGGTGGCTGGCGTTCTGTGGATGTTCATGTTCAACACCCGTGTCGGCGTCGTGACGTGGTACCTCGGCTTGCTGGGCTACGACTGGAACCACGTGCTGAACGAAGGCGAGGCGATGGGCCTTGTCGTCGTCGCCTCTGCCTGGGGGCGCATCAGCTACAACTTCCTGTTCTTCCTGGCGGGTTTGCAGGCGATCCCGCGCTCCGTCATCGAAGCGGCCGCGATCGACGGCGCCCGCTTCTGGACGCGGTTCCGGACGATCGTGTTCCCGCTCCTGTCGCCGATCGCGTTCTTCCTGCTTGTCGTGAACGTGGTCTATGCGTTCTTCGAGACCTTCGGTGTGATCCACACGATCACCTCCGGCGGCCCGCAGCAGGCGACGACGATCCTGGTGTACAAGGTCTATTCCGACGGGTTTGTCGGGCAGGATCTGGGCTCCTCCGCCGCGCAATCGGTGATCCTCTTGGTGCTCGTCGGCATCCTGACCATCATCCAGTTCAAGTACATCGAGCGGAGGGTGCATTATTGACCGTCCGTGACGATCTCGCCCCGCCGGCCGCCGCCCCGGCCAGACCGGCCAAACCCTTGCCCGACGGCATGGTCGAAAAGCGCGGCTCCGGGCTGTGGCTGACGCATCTGGGGCTGATAATCGGGGTTGCGTTCATCTTCTTCCCGATCTGGCTGGCCTTCGTCGCCTCCACCGTAGACCAACAGGAGATCGTGCGCCCGCCCATGCCGCTTCTGCCGGGCGACAAGTTCTGGGAGAACTACTCCAGCGCGCTGACCTCGGGCATCAACGCCCCGGTAGCGCAGATGCTGTTCAACTCGGCGGTCATGGCCTTCGGGATCGCCCTCGGCAAGATCGCGATCTCTCTGCTCTCGGCCTTTGCCATCGTCTACTTCCGGTTTCCGGGCCGGAACCTGTTCTTCTGGCTGATCTTCATCACCCTCATGCTGCCGGTCGAGGTGCGGATCGTGCCCACCTACGAGGTGGTGGCGAATTTCGGCATGCTCAACAGTTACTCCGGCCTGATCCTGCCCCTCATCGCGTCCGCGACGGCCACGTTCCTGTTCCGGCAGTTCTTCATGACCGTCCCGGACGAGCTTGCCGAAGCGGCGCGGGTCGACGGTGCGCGGCCCATGCGGTTCTTCTTCGACATCCTCTTACCGATGAGCCGCACCAACATTGCCGCGCTGTTCGTGATCCTGTTCATCTACGGCTGGAACCAGTACCTCTGGCCGCTCCTCATCACCACCGATCCCTCGATGAACACCATCGTCATGGGCATCAAGCAGATGTTCCCAAGCGGGGACGACGTTGCCAATTGGCCTGTGATCATGGCGACATCCATCCTCGCGATGGTGCCGCCGGTCATCGTGGTGATTGCGATGCAGCGTCTCTTCATCCGCGGTCTTGTCGATAGCGAGAAATAGCCATGGCCACAGTGACCCTAGACCAGATCCGCAAGACCTTCGGAAAGACGCAGGTCATCCACGGCGTGGATATCGACATTCGCGAGGGCGAGTTCATCGTCATCGTCGGGCCATCGGGCTGCGGGAAATCCACGCTTCTGCGCATGGTGGCGGGGCTGGAAAGCGTCACCGATGGCGAGGTGCGCATCGACGACCGGCGCGTGAACGAAGTCGAGCCGATGGACCGCGACATCGCGATGGTGTTCCAGAACTACGCGCTCTATCCGCATATGTCCGTTTTCGACAACATGGCCTACGGCCTGAAGATCGCGGGCACGCCGAAGGCGGAGATTGCCGAGCGCGTGGCCGCGGCGGCCAAGATGCTGCAGCTCGAGCCCTATCTGAAGCGCAAACCGCGCGAGCTTTCAGGCGGCCAGCGCCAGCGTGTCGCGATGGGCCGCGCCATCGTGCGCAAACCGGCGGTTTTTCTTTTCGACGAGCCCCTGTCCAACCTCGACGCCAAGCTGAGGGTTCAGATGCGCCTGGAGATCAAGGCGCTCCAGCGCGACCTGGGCGTGACCTCGCTCTATGTCACGCACGATCAGGTGGAGGCGATGACGCTGGCGGACCGGATGATCGTCATGAATGCGGGGCGGGCGGATCAGATCGGCCGCCCGCTCGATGTCTATGCGAACCCTGCTACGGAGTTCGTGGCCGGGTTCATCGGCTCCCCGCCCACCAACTTCCTCGAGGCGGCGGAGGTCGGCCGGAACGGCGCGCGGATCGGCATCCGTCCGGAGCACATTCGCATCGTTCCCAAGAACGGGGCGGGCCTCGACGGGGCCGTGACCTATGCCGAGCCGCTCGGCGCCGAAACCCTTGTGCACCTTCGCCTGCACAGCGGCCGTGCTATGACCGTCCGTCAGGACGGGGCGGAGCCTGTGCCGGATGAGGGCGGGACCTACGGGCTGGTGTGGGAAGAGATGGACGAGATGCGCTTCGGCCCGGATGGCGCGCGGTTGTAGCCTTCGCGCCCCGATAGCGCTCCTTGCGATCATGAGGATCAGGCGCCCCGGTTAGGCGATGAGGCCGGCGGAGCGACCATCACCGATGGGGGTGCGCGGCCCGGAGTGACGCACGCCACTAGGCTGCATTGCCGGCGCGCTGCTGCTTACTCGGCGGGGGCCGCCGCGGCAGGCGCTGCTTCGGCAGGCCGTTCCGTCAGAACCAGGCGCAGCAGCGGGGGCACGGTGAGCAGGGTGAGGAAGGCCGACATCGACAATCCCCCCACCACCACGGCGCCCAGCCCGCGATAAAGCTCCGACCCGGCGCCCGGGAAAACGACCAGCGGCAGCATCCCGCAGATCGACGTGAGCGTGGACATGAAGATCGGGCGAATGCGGTTGCGTGTTGCCTCCTCGATGGCGGCGACCGGCGGCATCCCCTCTTCCCGCAGGTGGTAGAGGGATTGGTGCACGATCAGAATCGCGTTGTTCACAACGATGCCGACAAGGATCACGAACCCCAGCAGCGTGAGCATGTCGAGCGGCTGCGTCTGGTAGAGGTTCAGCACCGCCAGCCCGGCCACCCCCCCGGCCGCGGCGACCGGCACCGAGATCATGACGACGAGCGGCAGCACGAAGCTTTCGAACAGGATCGCCATCACCAGGAAGACGATGACCAGCGCCACCAGAAGATTGATCTGGATGGCGTTCCACGTCTGGCTGAGCTGGTCCGCTGTGCCGGAGATCGAGACACGCACGCCGGTCGGCAGCCCTTGCGCTTCGAGTGCGGCGACCACTTCCCGTTCGAGAAGATCCACCGCCGCTTCGAGCGGCAGCGCGTCCGATGGGCGGACCTCCAGCGTCACCGTGCGCAGCCGCTCCAGATGGCGGATCTCGGTCGGTCCGGCTGTCACCTCGATCTGGGCTAGCTCCGAGGCCGGTACTATCTGACCGGAGGGCGTCACGACGGGAAAGGCCCCGACATCCTGAGTGCGCAGCCCGGCCAGCGCCTCCTCGTCGCCTTTGATGACAAGGTTGAGCCGACGGCTGCCCACGTTGATCTCGGCCACGCGGAGCCCGTCATTGTAGGCGTCGATGGTGGCGGCAAGATCGGCCGCCGACAGGCCGGCATCGGCAAGGCGCACCCGGTCCGGGATCATCCGAACCTCCGGCGCGCCAAGCTCCAGCCCGGGGATCGGGCGGAACTGGTGCCCTTCGGAGCGTGGCAGAAGCCCGGCGATCATGCCCGCCGCCTGACCGGCCACGCCCAGAATCTGCGGCAGGTCCGCGCCTGAGATGTTGAGTTCAATCGTGCGCCCGCCGCCGACGCCGCGTCCGAAGAGCGATGGCTGGGTCATGAAGCCGAATGTGCCGGGCTCGGCGAAGATCGGGCCGGACAGGATCGGGATCACCTCGGCCACCCGCGCGCCATCGACGGCCGCGGCGCCGACGAAGCTGTTGCCGGGCGTTGCCACGAAGAAGAAGCTTTCCAGTGCTGGGCGGCCGTCTTCCAACGCAGCCGCCGGGCGCGCCTCCCACATGGGACGGGCCACCGTCTCGATCCGCTGGGCGATCGTCTCGGTCGTGTCCAGATTGTAGCCCGGCGGCGGGATGATCAGGCCGAACACGAGGTTGCGGTTGCCTTCGGGCAGGTATTCGAGCTTGGGCAGGAAGATGATCGCCGCAGCCGCCGCGCCCGTTCCGATGGCGGCCACCATGAAGATCCCGGCCGCCCGGAACCGGACAGTCAGCCGGGTGTAGGCCATGACCGCGCCGCTGAACCCCCGCGCGATGTGATCCACCCCGGGCAGCGGAAGCGGCCGGGCATCTTTTGCCGACAGCAGCCGCGAGGACAGCGCCGGGATCACCGTCACCGCGACGATGAGCGACAGAAGCACAGAGACCGAGATCGCGACGGCAATGTCCCGGAAGAGCTGCCCCGCCTCTAGCTGCATCACCAGGATCGGAATGAACACCATCACGGTCGTCAGCGCCGAGACGAGGATCGCGCCCCAGACCTGCCGCGCGCCCTCATAGGCGGCTTCTACCCGGGATTTGCCCCGTTCCCGCAGGCGGAAGATGTTCTCCAGCACAACAATGGCGGCGTCGACGATCATCCCCACCGCGAATGCGATGCCGGCCAGCGAGATGACGTTGAGCGTCCGCCCCGTGGCGGCCATGGCCACGAAGCTGGCGACGATTGAAACGGGGATTGAGAGCGAGATCACGAGGGTGGCGCGGGGCGAGCGCAGAAACAGCATTAGAACGCCTGCCGCGAGCAGGCCGCCGATCCAGATGTTCTGGGTGACAAGATCTATCGCGCCCTGAATATAGATCGTTTCGTCGTAGACTTGTTCCATGATCAGCCCGGCATCTGCGATGGGGCCATCTTCGAGCTCCTCCAGTACCGCGCGCACCTCTGCCATGGTGGCGATGACGTTGGCGCCCTGCTCGCGCACGATGTTGAAGGCCAGCCCTTCCTCCCCGCGAAAGCGCAGCCGCGCGGTCGGTTCCTGGTAGTCGAACCCGACTTGCGCCACATCGCGGACGAGCACGCGGCCGAGCGCCCCGGAGGTGCCGAGGCCCGTGCTGCGCAGCACGATCTCTTCCACGGCGGCGACGCTGTCGAGGTTGCCCTCGGCCCGCACGACGTAGCGCCGCTTGCCCTCTTCCACATCCCCCGCCGAGACGGAAACGTTCTCGGACCGCAGCCGCCCGACGACTTCGGGGATGGTCAGGCCGAACCGCGCAAGCTCCTCCGGTCGGATGACGATCTGCAACTCGCGGCTGACGCCGCCGAAGACATTCACGGTCGATACGCCGTCGACCCGTTCGATCGCTTCCTTCACGACGTCTTCCATGAAGTCGCCGTATTCCGGCAGCGGCTTGGTATTGCCCTCTGCCGCCCGGACCGTGACCCAGGCGATCGGGCTGTCATCGGACCCAGAGGTGTTCAGGCGCGGCTCGCCTGCCTCGTCGGGATAGCCGCCCACACGGTCGAGGCGGTTCGACACCAGCAGCAGGACCTCGCCCATGTTGGAGCCGACCGCAAACTCGAGCGTGACCTCCGCTTCGCCCGTGCGCGACCGGCTGGTCATCCGATCCAGCCCTTCGAGCCCGCGAAACGCGTCCTCCTGCGGGTTCACGATCTCGCGCTCAACCTCTGCGGGGGCCGCGCCGGGCCAGTTCGTCTGGACCACGACCACCGGTTTGCGCACATCGGGGGCCAGTTGCACGGGGATGCGGGTCAGCGCGAGGACGCCGAACATCACCGCCATGATGACCACGGCCATAACGGCGACGGGGCGGTCGATGGCAAATCGGATCGGGTTCATGGGTCAGCCTTGCGTTCAAGCGGGCGATGTTACGGGTCCGGCGAGCCTGCCCGCGCGACCCGGGTGCCTGCGCCGGTGGCATCGGCGTCCTGGCGGTGGCCATCCTGTTGCGAGGCGTCTGGGGCTTGTTCCGGGGCGCCCCCCGGGGCCGGCTCGGCGACCGGTGTCGGGGCAATGTCCTGGCCCGGGCGCAGCCGTTCATTGCCGCGCACCACCACGGCATCGCCCGGCGACAGGCCGGAAATCACCTCGAACCTGTCGCCCAGGGCCTGGCCGATCTCCACGCTGCGGGGCTCCGCCTTACCCTCCGCCGCGACGAACACCGTCCAGCCCTGGGGGGCCTGGATCAGCGCATCCTTCGGGACGGCGGCCACGGTGCGCGGTGCGCTGACCGGCACGTTGAGAGTGACCGATTGCCCAACGGCGACGGGGCGGAGAGCTTCCGTTACGTCAAAGCGCACGGGGCGGGTTCTGGTCGAAGAGAACTCCGTCGGCAGAACCGCGCGCAGGCGCAGCGTCAGGGCGCCGCCCGCATCGGTGCGGGCCTCCACGGGTTGTTCCGGCTGCAGCGCATCCACGAACCGTGCCGGCACGTTCGCCTCGATCTCCATCGCGCCGGTATCCAGAAGCGTTGCGATCTCGCTGCCTGCGTTGATGAATTGACCGAGCTCCGTTGCCACGCTCAGGACCACCGCGTCGAACGGGGCGCGCACGATCGCGTTGTCCAGATCGTAGCGGGCCCGGCGTAACGCTGTCCGCGCCGCTTCCACACGCGCTCGGGCCTCCGCCGCCGCTCCGTTCGCCTCGGCGAGATCGCTGAAGCGGTCCTCCAGCTGGGCTTCGGCGATTGCTGCATTCGCGCGCAGGCTCTCCGCGCGGCGGAACGCCTTTTGCGCCCTGTCGAGCCGTGCTTCAACCGTCGCGATGCCGGCTTCGGCAACGTCTACCGCCGATTGCGCCTCGGCCAGGCCGATTTCGAACAGTTGCACGTCGAGGCGCGCCAGAACCTCGCCCGCATCCACCCGATCACCAACGCGCACCGGCACTTCGGCTGCGACACCCGCGACACGGGCCGCCACGCGGCTCTGGCGCCCGGAGACGACCTCACCGAAGACAGCGATGGTTTCGGACATTTCTGTCTCGATCACCGTATCGGTCGCTACGGCGGCGGGGCCGCCCTGCGCTTGTGACAGCGTCGGCGCCGCTGCGAGCGAGAGCCCGGAGGCTGCGGCGAGGAGGAATAGCCCGAGTGCCATGCCTGGGACAGGGCGGAGCATGGTGCGTCTCCGTTGCAAGTGGGATGCTCGATCACAGGTAGCGTCGATCTGGGCATGTCCAGAGAAAGCCGGAAAGAGCACCATAGCACGCCGCAATTTCGGGCAGAAGGGGGCGTGGTGCTTGCGTGTCAGGCGCGTGCACGCCGCGAGGTCTGCCGGAATCACTCGGGCGCGGTGCTGTAGCGCTCCAGCGCCAAAACAGAGCGCCGGATGCGCGCGCTATTGTCCAGCAGTTCGCGGGCGCGGTCCAAGGTCCAGGGCGCGGGAGCCGTGGGCGTCGCGTCCGCGTTTGTCGCGCCCGCGCTCGCTGTGCCAGTGCCCACGGGGCCTGGGTCTTCAGTACCACTGCTTGCGGTGCCAGTGCTTTCGGTGCCTGTGTCTGCGTTGCCCGTTTCGGCAGTGCCATTGACGGCTGAGCCCGTACTGGCAGTGCGCGGGTCAGTTGTTGCTGCATCGGTCGGGCTCGCGTTCGCCTGGGGCGGAAGCGCCGCTCCCACGCTGGTGTCTTCAACTTCCTGCGCTGGCGGGCCGGTCGCGTCCGATCCGTCCAATGGGTTCGTCCCGGTCGATCCTGACGCCGAGCCTAGGCCGCCAGCGATGGAAGCGGGGATGGGCTGGATCGCAGGGCCATTCACGTCCGGGATCGCCAGAACGTCTGAAAAGCTGTTCCCCCCTTGGGCGACGTTCGCAGCAACTGCCGCATCGGCACGCCGAGCGTCCTCGCCGGGCCGCGTATCGACTGGCAACTCCGTGCCCGTACCTTCATTGGAGCCTGGGAGAGCGGTCGTGCCGTTGTTGCGCGGGATCACCGCACGCGCGGGCAAGTCCGACATCAGGGCCTGCTGCTCTGGCGTCCCGAACGCCGCAACAAGTGCGGGATCGCCCGAGATCCAGGCAGCGCGCGCTGCCGCTTCCGGATCGCCAGACAGGGCATAGAGAGAAGCGGCCTCGCCAGAGTTGCCCATCGCTTTATGGGCTTCGGCACGCAGGCGCATAGCCCCAGGATCGCTACGACCAGCGAGCAGGGCGAGCGCTCTTCGCGGGTCGTTCGATCCCAGATGGACATTGGCTTGTGCACGCGCCAGATCCGCACTCGTCGTTGCCGCACGCCCTTCAAGAAGCGCGTCCGCCTGTTGTGGAAAGCCGAGTTCAACCAGTCGGTCGGCGAGCAAGACTGCCTCGTCGTCCTCAAGGACGCGATGCAAGCGCGCGCCGTTCGGATGCATGGCGAGACGCAGAAGCCCGGTGTCCGACACCGAAACCAGGCTGCGCCGCAACGCGACGCCAAGGGAAGCGGGGGCTGCAGGCTCGCGTTCACTGGCGCCTGTGGCAGCGGATCCTGGGCCATCGTCTATGCTGTCGAAGTGCTCCAGCGCGGCGTCGACGTCGCCACGCTGCAAATGGCCTAGGGCGATCGCGTTTTGCATCCGTTCGCCATCTGACGTGCCGTCGTACTCGTCCGCAAGGGCTGCCGCAAGAGCGAGGTCTTCGGCCTCGAGCGGCGTGCCGTTGCGCATGGCCGTTTCAAAGCGATCGAGCAGTTCGCTCACGTCGGTGGTGAGGGATCCAGGCTGCACCTCCGGCAAAGTAGTCGCCTTGGTCGCCCCATCGTCCGACACGTCCTCGGATGCCGACGTTGGGATCGGGGCGATGAGGGCAGCCACGTTGTTCTCGATGCTTGCTGCAGCATCGGGCGCCCCGGCGCGACGCAGCCGTTTGGAAACCTCTTCGCCAAGATGGAGCCGGAGGTGCTCGGGAAGCGAGAAGAAGGCTGCCTGGACGGCTTCCGTGTTGACACCCGTCGCCGCCCGGCCGATGTCATGGCCCAGAAGCGACCAGAGGGCGGCCGAGGTCTCACAAGCTTCCAGCCCGGACCAGATCTCCGGCGCATTGTCGGACCTCTGGTCCATGATCGTGCTGAGGCTGCTCAGGTAGCGCTTTTCGGTTCCATTGTTGGGGATCTCGGCGAGGACAAGCCCTGCCTCCGCCCCAAAACCGAGGCGCAGATAGGCTCGGGACAAGTCGCGTGCGCCTTCGTGCGAGACGATACCGCGCTCGTCGACAAGTCCGGACCGCAAGTCAGGGAGCGCTGCGACCCAGGTTTCGCGGTGCCCTTCGGAGAGAAAGTCGAACGTCTCGGGTAGCGGACATTGGAGTTCCTCTTCGTCTTCCGGCGAGAGGAGCTGGGAGATCAGGTCGCGCCCGGACCTGAGATCGACGTTGGGCGCGCCGTCCAGCACCGAACCGCTCCCGGCAAGATCGCTCTGATCCCCATCCTCGTTGAGGGGGACCGCAAGATCGATCAATCCGGCTTCCGCGGCATCCCTTAGGTCATGCCGGAGTGCCTGCGCCAGCTCGGAGATGGCATGGCTCGACTGAGATGTCTGCGCAGCCGTTGAGCCTTCCCGATCTGAGCCTTCGGGTTGGGGCGCGCCCTCGCTTGCGCCTCTTGCGGCCTGGTCCTGGCCCGTTGCGGACTCTGTGCCGTTTCTGGCGATTTGGAACGGTCCCAGACGCGGAAAGGGCGCTCCACTCCCTGGACGCGCAGTGCTCAGGATCGTCAGGCCTTGTGGCAAGGACCCGGTGGCGGCGGGATCGGGACGTGCCGAGGCAGGTTCCCGGAGGCCATCAAGGACGTCTATTGCGATGACCCTCGGGCGCACTTCGACGACCTCGATCCGGCAGTCGCATGCCCGTTCGATGACGAGCGTCCCATCCGCGGACTGGCGCACATTCGAGATGCGGTCCCGTGGGATGAGCTCGAACACGGAACTCAGGTCGAGCGCATAGGGCTGAGCGAACCGGACGAACCATCCCTCCGGCACGTTCTCGACCTCCCACTGCGTTCGCTCCGGCAGCACCATCGCCAGGCGGGAGAAGTCCGCATGCTCGCCGGATTGTACCGTCACGGCGTTTTGGGCCGGCGCGCTGCGCGGCGCGATGGCAACAACGGCCGTGAGGGCTAGAACCGTTGCTCTTGCGGCGCGTCGCGACATCCAGATCACGCAGCTTCCAACTGCTTGACGCTACGCAGTGCCTCTTCGAGATCGCCGTAACTCGGACGAATGTGACTCGGTGTGTTCTGCCGGCCAACCTCGATGCAGATGTTCGTGGCGTGGCTATGCAGGTTGGCGACAAGAACCTCCCTGATCAACTCGTAAAAGCTCGCATCCTCTTCGGTGATCGTCTTGATCCGGGAGGCGAACGGACCCACCACGCCGTAGGCGAGAAAAACACCGAGAAACGTGCCGACGAGCGCCCCGCCGATCAGCTTGCCGAGGACTTCCGGCGGTTGATCGATGGAACCCATCGTTTTGATCACCCCGAGAACGGCCGCAACAATCCCGAGCGCGGGCAACCCGTCGGCCATCGTCTGCAACGCATGGCTGGAATGCATCGCATGGTGCCGATTGGCCTCCATACGTTTTTCCAGCAGTTCTTCCACCTGGTGAGGATCGTCGAAGTTCATCGACGCCGATCTCAGAGTGTCGCAGATCAATTCGGTGGCTTCCTTTTCCGCGAGAATCTTGGGGTATCGCTGGAAGATCACGGAGCCTTCCGGTGCCTCGATATGCTCCTCGAGCGCCACCGCGTTCTGCCGCGCCAGACGAATGAGCTCGAACAGCAAACAGAGTAGATCTTTATAGTCCTGCGGCTTCCATTTTGGGCCCTTGAAGACCTTCCCGAGATCCTTGATCGCGTGTTTCACCGACGGCAGGTCGTTGGAGATGATGAAGGCCCCGATAGCGGCGCCCCCGATCATTGTGAGCTCGTAGGGCAGTGCTTTGAGGATAATGCCGAACTTGCCGCCCGCGAGGAGATACCCCCCGAACACCATGACGAAAACGACAGCAATCCCGATCATGCCAAACATCGACGAGACCCCTTAGGCTTAACACTGTACCGGGTTATGGACCGCGTTCGTTAAGGTCCGGTGTCCATAGACGTGCAAATGATCCGGACGCTCTACTCCGCCTGCGCGCGCATATTGCGGCCCGCCAGGACGAGGCTCACCCGGTAGGCGATTTCCGGCGGAAGTCCCGAAAGGATCTCGGCCGCCGCGGCCGGGTTCATCTGACCCAGAAAGCCCGCCGCGAAGGTCGGATCCATCGTCTCGAAGAGGGCCGAGGCATCCTTGGGTTTCATCGTTTCGTACATACGGGTCAGGCGGTCGAGGTCCGCCTGAGCGGCTCCGTCGGCCAGCGCAATGGTATCGCGCAGCGCGGCTTCGGCCTCCTCGAATGCGTCCAGCCCGGTGCGCAGCTCCTCCTCGGCCAGCTCGAGCGCGCGTTCCCGCATCTCGAGGCGGCGTTCCCGCTCGAGAAGGGCCCGGTCGCGTTCCACGAGCGCGGCGAGCAGCATATCGGGATCGTCTGCCATTGCGGGTGTGTCGGCACGCATGGTGTCGGAGCCGTCGCTCTCTGACTGGGCCCAAGCAGCGAAGGCGCCCAAAGGGCTGTCGGTACCGTCGGCCGGTGCCGACGCCATGCGAACGGTTGCTGAGCTCAGAAACAGAACTGCGAGAATGGAGAGCACCTTTGGGCCATTGCGACGGAGGGGTCTACGCCGTCCCTTGCGCGACCGTGCCGCCTTCGCAGACTTGATCAGACCGATCATGCCGCGTCCTCCTGGGTCGGATCCGAAGCCGCCCCGCGCCGGCGCCGGCGAATGGTCCGCGGCGTGTCCCCTGCGGTGACCCTGCGCCCGGGCACCTCCCCGAAGGAGGAGGCCATCTGCAACTCCAGTTGCCTCGCGGTGTCTTCGGCGCGCCGGGTCACATCCTCTAGCCGGTCCGTTTCCCGGGCCGCCGTCGTCCGCGCGTCTTCCAAGGCTTTCTTCAGGTCATCCACCTGCACCGAGAGGACGGCGACCGCCCCTCCAACCCCTTTCTCAAGGTCCGTGAACCGGGTCAGCCGCCGCGACAGGACAAGGCAATAGAGGCCCGCGCCGAACGCTCCGGCGATCAAGAGAATATCTGCAATCATGGTCACCTTTCTGGCTCCTATCTCAGCTGAGGACGAATTCGATAATCAGCAGGTCGCGCACGGATCCCTTCGGCGTCACCAGTTGAATGCGCCGCAGCATCTGCGCACGCAGGCGGACAAGGGCCGACGGAGTTTCGAGTTCCTCGATGGGAATGGCGCGCAGGTAGCCGTTCAGGGTGTCCTGGATGCGCGGCATCACGGATTGCACCTCGCCGCGGCGGCCGGGAACCGTCTCCAGCTCGGCCCGAAATCTCAGATGCCGGCCCCTACCAGGGCTGCCCAACGAGACGACCATGGGCTCCAGTGGCAAGAACTCCAGCGCTTCCATCGACATGTCCGTCTCGGCGGCCTCGGGTTTCTCCGTGCTGCCGCCCGACAGGCCCGGAACCGAGATAACCCCCTGATATGCAGCATAGAACCCGCCAGCTCCCAGAAGGAGCGCCAGCCCCAGGCCAATGAGAATCGAAGACAGAGAGCCCCGCTTTTTCGGCGCAGACTCTCCCGGAGGCGATGTGTCGGTTGCGGCCACTCTACCGAATCTCCCGTTGGTTGTTTGATCCCGTTTTAGGGCGTCGGGGCTAACCGAATCTTAAGCGAGATCGGAGATCGACAGGGGGCCTCAGAAGGGGCGGTGCACAGCAGGAGGGTCGCCGATGCAGAATGTCGTCAATACGTGGCAGGGGTTGGACATGCGCCGGCGCGTGATCGTTATCGGTGCAACCGTCGCCGTGTTCGTTGCCGTTCTGATGCTCTCGCGGATCGCGCTCCAGCCACGGATGTCGCTCCTCTATGCCGGGCTGGAGCCGTCTGCGGCATCGGACGTTATTGCCGCCCTCGATCAGAGAGGGGTGGCCTACACAGTGCGCGGAGACGCGATCTATGCCGCCGATACGGCCCGCGACCAGCTCCGGATCGCACTCGCGGGCGAGGGTTTGCCCGCAAACGGCGCCGCCGGTTACGAGCTGCTGGACGGCCTTTCGGGATTTGGAACGACATCTCAGATGTTCGACGCCGCGTATTGGCGCGCCAAAGAAGGCGAGTTGGCGCGCACGATTTCCGCCAGCCCGCAGGTGCGCAATGCCCGGGTTCACATTGCAAACCCCGCGAGCCAGCCCTTCCGGCGCGACTCGGCACCCACGGCGTCGGTCTTCGTCACGCCGGCGGCGGGCAGTCTGTCGGCCCAGCAGGCCCAGGCCCTGAAATTCCTGGTCGCGTCGGCCGTGACGCGCCTGACACCAGACGCGGTTTCGGTGATCGACAGCTCGACGGGGACGGTGATCGACGGTCAGCGCGAGCCGGACATCGCCATGGCCGAGGCGGAGCGGGCGGCGGAACTCCAGCATTCGGTCGAGCGGCTGCTTGAGGCACGCGTCGGCCGCGGACGTGCCATCGTCGAGGTGCGGATCGAACCGCAGACCGATCGCGAATCGATCGTGGAGCGCAGGATCGACCCGGAGGGCCGCGTCGCCATCTCGACCGAGGTCGAGGAAAGCACCGCCTCGTCGCAAGGTTCGGCGGCGGGGGCGGTCACCGTCGCGTCCGATCTGCCGGATGGGGACGCCGCGGCAGAAGCGGGCGAGCAAAGCAGTCAGAACACTGAGACCCGGGAGCGGACGAACTTCGAAGTGTCCGAGACCAGCCGCGAGATCCTGCGCGAACCCGGCGGGATCCGCCGCCTGACGGTCGCCGTCCTTGTGGACGGCACGATGGAAATCCAACCCGACGGCAGCGAGATCTGGGTCCCGCGCTCGGAGGAGGAACTGGTCGATATGCGCGAGCTCGTGGCCTCGGCGGTGGGCTACGACGAAGCGCGCGGCGATCAGATCACCATCAAGTCGCTCGCCTTCGAGCCCATTCCAGCATCGGAAACGGGCAGCGCGCCGGCCACGGCCTTCCCGGTCGACCCGATGCAACTGGCGCAGCTCGGTGTCCTTGCCGCCGTGGCTCTTGCCCTTGGATTGGGCGTTGTTCGTCCGATCCTCACACGCAGCGTCGAGCCCGCTCCGGGCCTGCCCGCGCCGGACATGCCTCCGCCGATCGCGACGCCGGATTTGCCGCCAGAGGCGCTGACCGGCGAGATCGACGACGGCGGCTTCGCCGGCCCCCAGATCAACACCGTGGGCGATTTCGACGTCGACTTCGGCGACACGCCGGACAACGGCTTGCCAGCGCTTCCCGGCATGGACGCCGACCCGGTTGCACGTCTGCGCGGCCTGATCGAGGAGCGACAGGACGAAACGATGGAAGTCCTGCGCGGATGGATGGGTGAGGGGAGGGAGCGCGTATGACCTCTCGCCCACTCGTCCTGGAGGATTTCGACAGCGCCCGTCCGGCCGCCGCACCGCCTGGAGCGCTTCCAGCCAATGCGGATCATCCGACCGCCGCCGAGGTGGAAGAGGAGAAGCTCAAGGCCTACGAGAAGGGCTACGGTGCCGGCTGGGAGGACGCGGCCGCCGCTTTCGAGAAGGAGCAGGGCCGCATCGCATCCGATCTCGGTCAGCACCTGCAGGAGCTCTCCTTCACCTACCACGAGGCGCATGCCGCCCTGCAGCGGGACCTTGCTGGCGTAGTTCAGGGGCTCATCGCCAAGGTGCTCGCCCCGTCCGCCCGCCATGCCCTGGGCGAGATGATCGAAGAACGGATCGCCGAGCTTGCCGCGCAGACGCAGGCGCCCGTCGAGGTTTCGGTCGCGCCGGACAACGTAGCCCGTGTCGAGGCTGTCGTCGCCGCCGCCAACGGGCCGCCCCTGCGGGTTCTGCCGGAGCCCTCTCTCGGGTCCGGGCAGGCGTTCTTGAGGTTCGGAACGGCCGAGGAGCAAATCGACCTCGACGCTGTGCTGACGGAGATTGCCGACACCGTGGACCGATACTTCAGCGCCGCCGCGGAGGCCGGAGCCGCTGGTGAGGAACCGACCAAGGAGGCCCAGTATGGCTGACGAGACAACGCCCCCGAGCGGGTCGAGCCCATTCACGCAGGTCCCCGTGGAAGTGACGGTTTGCGTTGGAAAATCACGGCCCAAAGTGCGCGATCTCCTGCGCATGGGGCCCGGTGGCGTCCTGCCGCTCGACAGCACCGTGGAAGACCCGGTGGAACTCTATGTGGGCGATCGGCTGATTGCGCGCGGCGAACTCGTCGAGGCCGAGGGCGCCACCAACGGACAGCTGGCCGTCCGCCTGACGGAAGTCGTCCAGGCGGACGACAGCCCCTGATGCGGCGCCCGTCTGCACCGGCCCGGCCGGGGCGCCCAGGTTTCGCGCGTGAGTTTGCCAGCCTCCATTGGCGCGGTCTCATTGCGGCCGGCCTTGTGGCGCTGGTCTGCGTCGGCCCGGCCGCGGCCCAGGATATCTCCATCTCGCTTGGGGAGGACGGCTCGCTCACCGGGGTGACGCTCCAGTTGCTCCTGGCGATCACGCTGCTCAGCCTCGTGCCCGGCCTAGCGATCATGGTGACGTGTTTTCCGTTCATCGTCACGGTGCTGTCGATCCTGCGCATGGCGATCGGGCTGCAGCAATCGCCCCCCAACATGCTGATCGTGACGCTGGCGCTGTTTCTCACCTACTTCGTCATGGATCCGGTCTTGACCGAAGCCTGGCAGGTGGGGTTGCGGCCGCTGCTCGACGAGGAAATCGACCTGCCGACGGCGTTCGACCGCACGATGGACCCGTTCCGGCTGTTCATGGCGGCCCGCGTCGATCCGCAAACCTTTGCGACGCTGCAGGGCCTGCGTCCAGACACGATCACGGAGGGTGGAACGACGCCGGAGGCTGCCCTGTCGGTCCTCGTCCCATCCTTTCTGCTGAGCGAGATCGAGCGCGCGTTCGAGATCGGATTTCTGATCTTCATCCCGTTTCTGATCATCGACCTTGTCGTGGCTGCGATCCTGATGTCGATGGGGATGATGATGGTCCCGCCAGCGCTCGTCTCCCTGCCGTTCAAGCTGGCGTTCTTCGTCGTCGCCGACGGCTGGAGTTTGGTCTCGGAAGCGTTGGTGCGGGGCTACCTCGGATAGTCGGACTCCTCGCGGGCGGGCCAGGGGTTTCGATGCACGCTCTGAACGTGAGCCGCCGCGGCGCCCCGTCAGTCGAGTGGCCCTACGGTGCGGAGGCGACCCTTGCCAGGGAGGAGCCGGGCGATTGCATCATTCGGCCAGGTCTCAGTACCGGTAATGAAGGGGTGCGCCGGCCTTGCGACGGGCCGACGTAAGGACGCGCCCGAAGAGCTTCAGACCAGGGCCCGGACGGCGATGGATGGCAGCCCCGAGTGTCCAACGGGCTGGGTCTAAGACGACCGCCAAGAGGGACAGGCCCGGACCGCTACGGAAGGCAAGGGCCAAGAGTGCAAAGGGATGGAGACCGAACGCGCCCGACGTGAGCGGGGTCAAACCTGGGCACACAAAGGGACCCGGCCAAAGATGAAGCGGACGCGGTTAGGGACAGGCCGGCGCAGGAACGACAAAAGCTCAGAAACGAAAGAGGAGCAGCGGGCTAGAACAGGAGCACGCCGGACAGGAAATGGGCAGCGGCAGGCCCCAGCCGCCGGGCGTTTCAACCCCCCTCAGCCCGCCTGCGCCCGTCCCATTGCCCGCCCCGCACGGGACGCCCGTTCGGAGGCGGACTTCAACTGACCGCAGGCGGCCATAATGTCCTCGCCCCTTGGCGTCCGGATCGGCGAGGCATAGCCGGCCTTGTAGACGATGTCCGCAAAGGCCTCGATCCGGCCCCAGTCCGACCGCTGGTAGGCTGCGCCCGGCCATTCGTTGAAGGGGATGAGGTTGATCTTGGCCGGAATCCCTTCGATCAGCCGCACCAGACGCCGCGCGTCGGCATCGGTGTCGTTGACCCCCTTCAGCATTACGTACTCGAACGTGATCCGTTCGGAGTTCGACAGCCTCGGGTAGGCGCGCAGCGCCTCGATCAGCTCCGCAATCGGCCATTTCTTGTTGATCGGAACCAACTTATCACGCACCGCGTCGGTCGTGGCATGAAACGACACGGCCAGCAGGCATCCGATCTCTTCGGCGCAGCGGGCGATCTCCGGCACGACACCGGAGGTGGACAAGGTGATCCGCCGCCGCGACAGCGAGATGCCCTCCGGATCCATCACGATCTTCATCGCATCGCGCACCGCGTCGAAATTGTAGAGCGGCTCGCCCATCCCCATCAGCACGATGTTCGACAGAAGCCGCGTTTCGTCCTTCGGTGCGCGCCCCGGCTCCGGCCATTCGCCGAGGTCGTCGCGCGCCAGCATCACCTGGCCGACGATCTCGCCCGCCGTCAGGTTGCGCACCAGCCGCTGTGTCCCGGTGTGGCAGAACGAACAGGTCAGGGTGCAGCCCACCTGGCTGGAGATGCACAGTGTCCCGCGATCGGCCTCGGGAATATAGACCGTCTCTACCTCGTGGCCGCCCGCGATCCGGACGAGGAACTTGCGCGTGCCGTCGGCGCTCACTTGGCGCGAGACGACCTCCGGCACTTCGATCACGAAACGCGCGCCATGTTGCGCGCGATAGGCCTTGCCGAGGTTGGTCATCACATCGAAGGAACGCACGCCCTTCTGATAGATCCATTGCCAGATCTGCCCAACGCGCATCCGTGCCTGCTTCTCCGGAGTACCGGCAGCGACAAGGGCCTCGCGCAGCTGTGCCCGCGTCAGCCCAACAAGGTTCAGCTTGCCATCTGCGCGCGCAGGCAGGTTGCGCGGCAGCGTCAGCAAATCCTGCGTTATGGGCGCCGGCCCGGCCGAGGGCGCGCGGTTGGGCGCGATCGGGGCGTTCATGCGCGGCCTCCTTCGATGCGTTTCGAGTGGGCCGTCATATAACACCCCACGCCCGATTCCAAAGGGCTGTCTTGCGCCAAGGCACCGGGCGCCGCCCTTGGATCAGCCGGCGCAGCGGCTCTCGGCGTCTTCCATGGCGGCGGTGAAGCCCATCAGCGAGAACGTATCCCGCGTTTGCGTCCCGCGCGACGACACGGCCGTCACCGTCGCCTCGGCGCCGGATTTCATGGCGTCGACGATTTGTTTGTCGTCTTCGGCGGAGGCGGGCCAGGCCCATTCGCCATCCGTGAAGAGCTGAAACGCCGCCCCTGCGATGTCCACTGTCGCCGTGGAGCCGCTGGCGAAGGGGTAGCCGCCGGTGAAGGACACCTCGCCCGCCGCGCCGCTGCCTGGGCGGAACGTGACGAAGAGCAGAATGTCCCCACGCCGGACGGATACCACGGCGCCGTCGCGGGTGTTGACCGTCTCTTTCGGCGCCGATACGCCCCAGCATTCCTTCGGGTTCTCTTCGACGAAGACGGACCAGTCCGTCTTGGCGGCAACCCGATTGGTCGATTCCTCTTGAGCCGCCATCGGCCCGGCCCAGAGCGCACCTGCAGCCGCCATCGCGCACGCGACGCGTTTTCCTGCAAAAGCCATCCGTGTCATCCGTGTGCAGCCTCCAGCTGTCTCTGCCTCAAATGCGCCCGCGCGAGCCGGTGAATTGTCCCACATGCGTGGGTCCGGTCTTAGCGCGTGGCATCGGGGATTACTGAGGTCCGATGCAACCCGCGTGGCGGAAAATAGCGCAAAGTTTCGAGGGGCGGAAACCCTTAATGGCGGAATCTTGCCGGCGTCAATGACCTGTGAACGCCGCGGCGGAGTAGCCCTGCAGATAGAGCAGGGCCGTGAGGTCTGCGTGGTTGATGCGCAGGTCGCATTCTGCCGCAACGGAAGGTTTCGCGTGCAGCGCAACCCCCATCCCCGCACGGCCGAGCATGCCAAGATCGTTCGCCCCGTCCCCGACGGCGACGACATCCTCGGCGGAGATGCCGAGCCCGGCTGCTGCGGCTTCCAGCGCGTCGATCTTTGCCGCGCGGCCCAGGATCGGCTCGGCCACGTGCCCCGTCAGCACACCGTTTTCGGCCAGAAGTACGTTGGCCTGATGATCGTCGAAGCCGATCCGGGCTGCGACCGCGCTCGAAAACGCGGTAAACCCACCGGAAACGAGCAGCGTCTGGGCGCCATGCGCCTTCATCGTGGCGAGCAGCGTCCGGCCGCCCGGCGCTTCGGTGATCCGGTCGCGCAGCACATCGGCGATGACGCTCTCGGGCAATCCCGCAAGCAGCGCCACGCGTTCCCGCAAGGCGCCTTCGAAGTCCAGCTCGCCGTTCATGGCGCGCGCCGTGATGTCCTTGACGCGGTCGCCCACGCCGGCCACGTCCGCCAGTTCGTCGATGCATTCCTGCCCGATCATCGTGCTGTCCATGTCGGCGATCAGCATCTTCTTGCGGCGCCCGTTGTCGGGCACAACGCACAGATCGATCCCGAGCGCCTGCATCTCCTGCCAGACGTCCCAGAGATTTCCGGGCGTCGTGGGCAAGGTGAACTCGGCCGCGAGATCGGGCGCCAGCCAGACGGCGTCCCCCCCGCCCCAGGCATTGCGTAGCGCCTCCACGGCGGCGGGCTCCAGCGTCGGGCGGGCGGGATTGGTTAGTAGAACGGCGACGGGCATGATGTGGTCCTGGTTGGTCACGCGCCTCGTTTCATGCGCGCTCCGGCTGCGCAAGCGGGCCGTTCGAGCCTGCTTCGCGGGCTTGAGCAGGGAGAACCCACCGAATGCGGCCCTGGCGGCGCGATCCACCCGGCGCGTGGCGGCCTGCCGGACTGCCAGATGGTGTGCGCTCCGGCCCCCGGAGGAAATGCCGTTGAGGGCTGCCCTGCGAGCCGTGATGCGCAGAACAAGCAATGCGTGCCCGATCCAGAGTTTCTCGGCGCAAAGCGCGGGCGCGCGCATTTGGCCCTTGTGCTTTCGGGGGGCGACCGGGTATCCGCGTCGGTGGGACACCCCTCCCCAACGAGGGGCGCATATCTGGAAGGATACCACCAATGGCACCCGATCAACCGGCGACGCGGCCGGTTTCTAAACCTGTCGCCGCT
>JBCDGG010000100.1:0-20253 GCA_038757905.1 Pseudomonadota bacterium
CGCGCGCACGACATCGCCGGGGGCAACCCGCACTTTCTGGACTGTTCGGCCCTGATCTATCTGTGTTTTCAGAAGGGGTGGACGCATGGCAACTTCTCGATCGTCCAGTCGGTCGCGGGTGCGGCCTACCATATGATGCTGTCGGCGCATCTGCGCGGGTTCCGCTGCATCTGGAACGCCGGGATCGGCGACCATGCGGCCCTGCGCGATCTGCTCGGTCTGCCGCCGATCTTCGAGGTTCAGGGCGCGCTGGCCATCGGCCGGGCACGGGCGGAGGCGCCGACGCTCAAGGCGCCGCGCCGGCCGAAGGGCGAGGTATATTCGTGGGGCCGCTTTGAGCGCCCGGCGCACGCCGTCTACCCCGTCAAACCGGCGGAGGCCTATCCGTTCGTCGCGATCCGGAACGACGATAATCCCTTCGCGCAGTGGGATCCGGCGCAATGGTCTTGGGCACAGCTGGCGGACTTTCGTGGTTACGCCGTTTGGGCGAAGTCACCGCTTGCGGGCGTATATGTGTCGCGCCGGCAGGGGGCGGCGCAGGCGATTGAGCTGACCCTCCTTCCCGCATTGCCGCGCGGGGCGCATGTCGTCGACGTGATGCCCTGGGGCGGCACGGGAACCGTGGCTCTGGCGAACGCCGTCGGCACGGCTGATCTCACCCTCGCGGATCTGTCGCCCCACAACCTGACCTTCATGCGCGCGCGCCTGGCGGCGGAGGGTGTGGACGGTGCGCGGCTCGCATTCTCCCAGATGCAGGGGCCTCATCTCTCACTTGGGGACGAGACGGTGGATCTGGTCGTGCTCAGTCAGGTTCTGGAACACGCGCCGGAGCCGGAGGCGCTGCTGGACGAGGCGCACAGGGTCCTGCGGCCGGGCGGGACAGTCCTTCTCAGCGCCCGCAATAGCGACTCCGCCTATGGCGCGCGGTGGCGGGCGGAGGAGTCGCGCGGTCAGGTGCCCAACCAGGGCCCGTTCATCCCGATCCCAGCGCGCAAGGTGCAGGCCCTGCTGCGCGCCCGGTTTGCCATCGAGGCCGAATGCGGGATCGGCGAAACGGAGGGCGGCGATGCCGCCCGTCTCGACGGGGCAGCGGCGCTGACGGGCCGCCTCTACGCCGCGCGAGGGCGCCGTGCCTAAGCGGTTAGCCCAGAGCGCGGGCGACGAAGCGTCCGCCGCCGATATGGCCGTCGTCCAGAACGCCGTCGCGCAGAATGAACCGGCCGCGGGCCATCGTATGGACGACGCGCACTCCCATAGGCGCACCCTCGTAGATCGAATAGCGCGCATCGCTTGCGAGATCGTCCTTGCCGACCGTCCAGTTGGCGGACAGATCGACCGCCGCGATATCGGCATCCGCGCCTGGCTTCAGAACGCCCTTCCGCGCCATGCCCATGCGCCGCGCGGGCGTCTCCGAGACCGGCGGGATCAGCCGGTCGAGCGGCACTTCGCGGCGCAAACCTTCGGTGAGGTAGGCGGGATAGAAGGTGTCGAGCCCGGGAAAGCCCGGCTGCGCTCCCCAGATTCCCCCATCCTTGGAGCTTTGCGGCCGATGGATGTGATCGGTGCCGATTGTGTCGACATCCCCCCGGGCGATGGCAGCCCACAGCGCCTCGCGATCCGCGGGCGCGCGCAGCGGCGGGTTGACCTTGCCGAGGGCGCCAAGGTCGCTCGTGACGTCGTGTGTCAGGTAGTGAATGCAAGTCTCGATGGACACGTCCGCGCCGGCCCGGCGCTGGCGCAGCGCCGCATCCAGCGCTTCCGCGGACGAGGTGTGGACGGCATGCACGCACGCACCGGTGACGCGGCCCAGGTAGCAGGCGCGCATCAGCGCCTCGGCCTCGACAAAGGGCGGGCGCGTGGCATTCCAGGCCGCCAACCCGCCGGTGCCGTTCGGGTCGGCAGCCAGTACGCGATCCCGCAGTACCCACGCGATCTCGATGTTCTCGGGGTGGGGGCAGAGCATGCCCCCTTCCCGCGCGAGCGTTTCCAGCACGCGATAGAGAAACCCGTCATCGGTGCCCGGAAGGCCGAGGCGCGCGCCTTCGTCGCCCCGGATGTTCATGAAGAGTTTTGCCGTCGGCGCGCCGCGTTCAATGAGCTGGGGCAGTTCCTCCAGCTGCGCCTCCGTCGCGATCACGAAATGATAGCTGAAATCGATCCGCGCTCCGGCCTCGGTTATGCCGATCAGCGCGTCGAACTCGGGCATGTGCGGGGAGGCGCTCATGACATAGGGCACGAAGGCCGTCACCCCGCCCATGGCCGCCGCCCCGGTCTCCGAGGCGGCATCGCCCGGAACGCGGGGCCGTGCGATATCGCTGCCATGGCCGAGGTGGAGATGCGCGTCGACGGCGCCAGGCAGACGGGTGAGCCCGCGCATGTCGATATCCTCGGCGGCGGCGCCGTCGCCGGGGGCGGCGATGCGCTCGATCCGGCCATCGGAGATCAGCACATCGGCCTGTGTCAGCCCGGTTCCCGGAAGGAACGCGGTACCGCCCCTCAGCGCCATGTCGGACATCGTCGTGCTCCTCTGTTTGGACGGCCCAACATGGCGCCGGGCGGTCGCGGGGATCAAGCCACGCCGCCGGGCCCCGACGCCGCAGAACGGAGGCCGCGATGAACGGCCCCGACAGCTCTGAACGGCTGGTGGCGCGCAACCTTGCGTCGCTCGCGCTCGAACGGCTCGAAACCGCGATCGTGGAAGGGGAACTTGCCCCGGGCGAGCGGCTTTCGGAAAGCGGTCTGGCCCGGCGCTTCGGAATTTCGCGCGGGCCCCTGCGCGAAGCCATCGGCCAGTTGGAGGGCCGCAAGCTCGTCACCCGCGAGGTCAATCTCGGCGCCCGCGTGGTGGCCCTGAGCGTGGCCGACCTGATGGATCTGATGGAGGTGCGCGAAAGCCTTGAAGGGATGGCCTGTCGCCTCGCGGCCAGCCGGGCCACCGACGCCGAACTGGGCCGTCTGGCACAGATGCTCGACGCCCATGCCGAAGCCGACGACCTGAAGACCGGGCGCGGCTACTTCCAGGGCGCGGGCGACAAGGACTTTCACAACGTGATCCTCGAGGCGTCCGGCAACGCGCGCCTCTCCACGTTGCTGGGCGAAGACCTTTATGCGCTGCTGCGCCTGTACCGGCGGCGGCTGTCCACCCGCCCCGGGCGCGCCGCCGATGCCCTGGCCGAGCACCGGGCAATCCTGGCCGCCTTGCAGGCCCGCGATCCGGAGGGCGCGGAAGCCGCCATGCGCGCGCATATTCGCGCCAGCCGCGAGGCGGCGCGCGACTGGCTGGCCAAAACCGACCTCGCCCGCACCGACCTAACCCGTACCGGCCCTGCCCGCACTGACCTAACCCGCACCGACCCTGCCCGCACTGACAAGGAGACACCCCCGTGACCGGGACAATCGGCGAACGCCGCGCGGCCTTCCGTGACCGCGTGAGGCAGCGCGATGCTCTGCTGGTGCCAGGCGCGGGCAATGCGCTGACAGCGCGCATGATCGCCGCGAAGGGGTTTGAGGCGGTCTATGTCACGGGCGCGGGGATCGCCAACACGCAACTCGGCGTGCCGGATATCGGCCTGACCACCATGACAGAGCTTGCAAGCGCCGTCTCCGCCATGGCCGATGTCACGGACGCCCCACTCGTCGTCGACATCGACACCGGCTACGGCAATGCCCTCAACACCCGGCGCACCGTCCGGACCTTGGAGCGCGCCGGGGCCTTCGCGGTGCAGCTTGAGGATCAGGTCTTTCCCAAGCGCTGCGGTCACTTCTCCGGCAAGGCCGTAATTGCGGTATCGGAGGCCGCGGCCAAGGTGCGCGCGGCGGTCGACGCCAGGGAGGATCCGAACCTTCTGGTGATCGCGCGGACGGATGCGCGCGCGGTGGAGGGGCTCGACGCCGCGCTCGACCGTGCCGCGGCCTATATCGACTCGGGCGCAGACCTTACCTTCGTCGAAGCTCCGCAAAGCGTCGAGGAGCTGCGCTGCATCGCCGAACGGCTGCCTGTCCCGCAAGTCGCCAACATGGTCTTTGGCGGCGCGACGCCCCTGGTACCCCGGCAGGCGCTTGCCGAGATGGGGTTTGCGCTGACGCTCTACGCCAACGCGCCGCTGCAGGCGGCCATGAAGGCGATGGATGAGGTGCTCGGCGCTCTCCATCGCGACGGCAGCCTCGACGCCGTCGGCGACCGCCTCGCGGATTTCGAGGCGCGTCAAATCCATGTCGGCAAGCCCGGATTCGATGCGCTCGACCGCCGCTACACCAGCGACTGAGCGCCCGCTTCCGCATCGCCGGACTGCGACCCTTGGCCCCGAACCGCGGCTCGGGGCCGGGTTGCGTTCGGTCGCGCTTGAAAAGTCGCGCCAAAAGTGTCTCGCTATGGCCCCAGAAGGATAACACTTCAGGGAGACCAAAAGATGCGACTTCGCACACCCCTTCTTTGCGCCACCGCCATGGTACTGGTGGCCTCGGCCGCCAGCGCCGAAACCCTGCGCTGGGCCCGCGCCGGCGACGCGCTTACGCTCGATCCGCATGCCCAGAACGAGGGCCCGACCTCGACCATGTCGCACCAGATCATGGAATCGCTTGTGATCACCGACATGGCTGGCCAACTGATCCCGGCCCTGGCCACCGAATGGGGCCCCTCCGCCGACAACCCCAATGTGTGGGAGTTCACGCTGCGCGAGGGCGTGAGCTACCATGACGGCGCGGCCTTCGACAGCGAGGATGTGGTGTTCTCGCTCAACCGCGCGATGTCGGAAAACTCCGACTTCAAGGAACTGCTGGCCAGCGTCACCGAAGTGCGCGCCACTGGTCCCCACTCCATCGAGATCGAGACGGGCGGGCCGAACCCGATCCTGGTGAACAACCTCACCGACATCATGATCATGGACAAGGACTGGGCCGAGGCCAACAACGCCACGGACGTTCAGGATTACGAGGGCGGCGAGGATACCTTTGCAGCCAAGAACGCCAATGGCACCGGCCCCTACAAGCTGATCAGCCGCGAGCCCGACGTGCTCACGGTGATGGAGCTCAACGAGGATTACTGGGGCATCGGCGAGTATCCGCTGTCGATCACCCGCATCGAGGCGACCCCGATCCAGAACCCCGCGACCCGCGTCGCGGCGCTGCTCTCGGGCGAGGTCGACTTCATCCAGGACGTGCCGGTGCAGGATCTGGAGCGCGTGGCCTCGACCGACGGGCTCGACGTGCGGTCCACGCCGCAGAACCGGGTGATCTTCTTCGGGATGAACCTCGGGGCCGACGATCTTGAGCGCGACAGCGTCGAGGGGGCGAACCCGCTGGCCGATGTGCGCGTGCGCAAGGCCATGAGCATGGCGATCAACCGCGACGCCATCAAGCAGGTGGTGATGCGGGATCAGTCGGAGCCCGCCGGCGTGATCATGCCGCCCTTCGTGAACGGCTGGACCGAGGCGCTGGACGTGCCCCCGGATTACGATGTCGACGCCGCCAAGGCCCTGCTGCAGGAAGCCGGGTATGGCGACGGGTTCTCGATCCAGCTCGATTGCCCGAACGACCGCTACATCAATGACGAATCTATCTGTCAGGCGGCGGTGGGCATGTTCGCCCAGATCGGCATCACGGTGAACCTCGATGCCAAGCCGAAGGCGCAGCATTTCCCGCTGATCTCGAACGGCGAGACCGATTTCTACATGCTGGGCTGGGGCGTTCCGACCTTCGATTCGGAGTACATCTTCAACTTCCTCGTGCATACGCGCGGCGAGAAGTACGGCTCCTGGAACGGCACGGGCTATTCCAACCCGGATCTCGACATGAAGATCCAGGCGTTGGCGGAAGAGACCGATCTGGACGCGCGCAACGCCATGATTGCCGAGATCTGGGGCCAGGTGCAGGAGGATGTCCTTTACCTGCCGATCCACCACCAGGTGCTGAACTGGGGCATGAAGTCCGAGATCGACACGATCGTGAACTTTGAAGACGAGCCGAAGTTCAAGTTCTTCGGCATCTCCCGCTCGTAGGCACGTGGCTATGACACTCGGGGGCGCGGCTGACCGGCCGCGCCCTTTTTCGTGCGCATCTGGGGGTGGGGCGCCTAGGCGTTCAGGGCCGTCAGCTTCTTCTTGCCTTCGGCGACGGCTTTTTCGAGCTCGGCCAGGTGCTTCTCGGCCGTGGTATAGGCCGAGACGACGGTCTTGCGCTTCTTCGCGATTTCGGGGCCGACCTTGGCCAGGCGCTCGCTGATCCGCTTCTTTGCCGCTTCGGCCACGAGGTACTCGGCATAGGCGTCTTCGGCGAGGGTATCGGCATAGCCGGGCTTGGAGAGCCGCGCGGACTCGAACAGCTTGCGGCTGGTGTTGACGGAGACGCCGCTGACCATGACGGTCTGCAAGTCCGCGAGCGTGCTCGTCGAGAGATCCATCATTTCCCAGACGATCTCGTCGATCGCCTTGTTCATCACGTCGATCTGCAGGTTGATCGCCCCGTAGAGCTTTTCCTGCTTCTGCGTGTTGTCCTTGACGCTGGTGCACTTCTTGATTTCGCCCGCGTAGTTCGGGGCCCGCATCACCGGCAGCGGCTTGCCAAAGCGCAGGGCGGCCAGCGTTTCGTCTCCGGCAAAGCCGTCGACCTTGGCGGCCTTCAGCTTCTTCTGGGCGGCTTTGACACCCTTCTCCGTCAGCGGGCCAAAGAGGCCGTCCACCTTCAATGCCGGCTTGATGCCGAGCTTGTTGACGAGGGTCTGCAGCTCTTCGACGGGTTTGCCCTTGCTGCCCTTTTTCAATGCGGCCATGCGCCTATCCTCCGTTTGGTTGGGAGGCAGCTGGCAGTTCACGGTTTCGCGATCAAGGCGTGAACAGGCCCAATAAACCCAGGTTTACCGATCCCCGGGCGGTTCGGGGGGCGTTTCATCCGTAGGTTTGCGGTGCGCCCGCGCCCACATGCCGACGCCGAGCGCGGGGAGCAGCACGACGGACCAGATCGCGGCGTTCGTCAGCGTCAGCCGGAGAGCCTGTTCGTGAGTCGTGTTCGGCGACAGCCACATCGCGACATGCCCGGCCACGATGACGGCAAGCAGCAGAATCCAGCGCAGGCGTGACCACTTCCACACGCTTGACACCGTAGTCCGGGCAGCGCTGCGGCGGCAACACGGCAAAAAAGTGTGCTGTGCCCCAATCTTGCCGCATTCCGCTGTCAAAACCGTGATCGTGGGGCATTTGAGATTGGGACACTTGGGCTATGGCATTGCTTCCCTTCGATCCACTGGGCCCCCGCGCGCTGAGTCTCGTTCTGCTCGGGCTGATCATCCTCGTGCAGGTCGCCGATGACGGCCCGAAGGGCTCGTCGCTGGTCAGCAACTCGGAACGCTACGTGAATTGCTTCGGCGCGGATGGCGGAAACAAGTTCCGCTGCCCGGACGGCGGACGCAACAGCATCTCCGGCGGCAACCTGTCGGTCAGCAAGAGCTTCTGACAACCACGCCCGGAGCGCGGACGCGGCGGCCCGCGCCGCCGCTCAGCGGCTGAGCCCGCCCCGGATCGTCGGAATGTCCAATGGGGAAAACCCATAATGCTTCAGCCAGCGCAGATCGCTGTCGAAGAACGCCCGCAGATCCGGAATGCCGTATTTCAGCATGGCCAGCCTGTCGATCCCGAGGCCGAAGGCAAAGCCCTGCCAGGCCACAGGATCGATCCCGCCGGCGGCCAGCACCTTGGGGTGCACCATTCCGGAACCACCGGCTTCCAGCCAGTCGTCGCCTTCGCCCAGCTTTAGGGTGCCACCCTCCCACGAGCAGCGAAAGTCGATCTCGGCCGACGGCTCGGTGAAGGGGAAGTGCGAGGCGCGGAACCGAACCTCGATCTTGTCCACCTCGAAGAAGGCCGCGGCGAACTCCTCCAGCACCCATTTCAGGTTGGCCATGGTGATGTCGGTATCGATGGCGAGCCCTTCGACCTGATGGAACATCGGCGTGTGCGTCAGGTCGTAATCCGACCGGTAGACGCGCCCGGGCGCGATGACGCGCAGGGGCGCGCCATGGGCCAGCATCGAGCGGATCTGCACCGGCGAGGTGTGCGTTCGCAGCACGTGCGGCGGGCGGTTGTCGCCCTCGGCGCGCGCGATGTAGAACGTGTCCATCTCCGCGCGGGCGGAATGGTGGCTCGGCATGTTGAGCGCGTCGAAATTGTGCCAGTCGGTCTCAATCTGCGGGCCTTCGGCCACCGAGAAGCCCATATCGGCGAAGATCGCGGTCACCTCCTCGGTGACCTGGCTGACGGGGTGCACCGATCCGGCCGAGGCTGGGCGGGGCGGGAGCGTCACGTCGAGCCATTCGGCGCGCAGCCGCTCATCGAGCGCAGCATCGGCAAGTGCCGCTTTCTTGGCCGCCAGGGCGCTCGCGATCTCGTCCTTCAGGGCGTTGAGCCGGGGGCCGGCTTCCTGACGCTCCTCCGGGCTCATCTTGCCGAGCTCGCGCATTTTCAGGCTGATCTCGCCCTTCTTACCGATGGCGGCAACGCGCAGATCCTCCAACCCCGCTTCGTCGGCGGCGTCGGCAATCGCTGCGATGTATTTCGTCCGAAGATCGTCCATGGTGCGCGTTCCCTTGTTGGCGGGGTGCCTACCACAGACCGGCCCAAAGGCAAGGCTGCGCCGGTGCCGCTACCCTGCGGACGCGGCAACGAGGGCGGCTGCATCGCGGCCCAGGCTGCGGCGCGCCAGGGGAGCCCGCCCGCCGGGCCGCGCGGCGCGGGCGAGTTGGCCCGGAAACAGCGCCTCGAACTCCCGGCGCATCGCGGGCGTCATCGCGGCCGCCGTCGCGGGGCCGAGGCGAAAGCTCTCGGCGGCCAGACCGTCCGCCCAGATCACCTCGTGCTTGTCGAACATCAGGTGCAGATAGGTGACCCAAGGTGTCTGCCGCCGGCGAATGCGCGCGCCGTCCACCAGGTGCAGCGCCGGGCACAGCGCCTCCGCCTCGCCTGTCAGCGCGGCGATGTGCGGCCCGCTAAGTAGAAGCCGGTGTTGCGGCGACAGGCGCACCGGCCGATCCGCGCCCAGAACCCCGCGCGCCACCTCGACAGGGGCGAGGGGGCCCGTCCCGGCGAAAGCGCGGCGCCCGATCCAGCGAATCCGCTGCGCGCCGCTGTCGCGGGTGAGCACCCGGTCGCCCACGCGGAGGCACTCCACCGGGCGCCAGCCGTTGAGCGTGAGGACACGCGTACCGGGACAGAAGCAGATCGCATTGGCATCCGCGGCGGCGTTGCCCGCATCGGGCGATGCCGCGCCCACGTCTTCTGCCTCGCTCGGCAGGTCAACCGGCCAAGCGAGAGCATCCTCGTGGTGGAAATCGCCGATCCTGTCCAAGGCTCACCTGGAAAATGCGTGCGGCAAGGGTGCGCAGCGGACAGCCATAGCGGAAAAGGGTTAAGGGCGTCTCAACCGCCGTGAAAGGAAAACGCCCGCAGAACCGAGGGTCCTGCGGGCGCTGAAATGGGGGGCGAGAAGCGCCTGGGGTCAGGCCAGCGCCGCCTTCGCCTTGTCCACAATGCCGCCGAAGGCATCGGGCTCGTGCACGGCGAGATCGGCGAGCACCTTGCGGTCGACCTCGATCCCGGCCTTCGCCAGGCCGTTGATGAACTTGGAGTAGGTCAGGCTTTCATCATGGGCGCGGACCGCGGCGTTGATCCGCTGGATCCACAGCGCGCGGAACTGCCGCTTACGGCTTTTGCGGTCGCGCGTGGCGTACTGATTGGCCTTGTCGACGGCTTGCGTCGCGGTCTTGAAGTTCGTCGACCGCCGGCCGTAATAGCCTTTCGCCGCCTTGATGATCTTCTTGTGCCGGGCGTGGGTGACGGTTCCACCGGTTGTTCTGGGCATCTGTCGTCCTCCTCAGCGGGCGTAGGGCATCATCGTGCGCTTGACGATCTTGGCATCCGGGTCCGACAGGACGTTGGTGCCGCGCGCGTCGCGGATGAACTTGTTGGTCCGCTTGATCATGCCGTGGCGCTTGCCGGCCTGGGCGGCCTTGACCTTGCCGGAGGCTGTGACTTTGAAGCGCTTCTTGGCGCTCGACTTCGTCTTCATCTTGGGCATTTTCCGCTCCTTCGAATGAGAGGGTCAGAACCACGGACGCAGGCATGCCACTTTGGCCCATGCCCATGGGTTGGAGCCGCGGCGTATACGCCGACGCGGCAGGGCTGGCAAGGGGCTACGTGGACGGGCCGCGGCGGTGCGGCGCTACCGGATGAACCCGGCCACCACACCAACGAACACGTCCGGCACTTCGCCCAAGGAGTACCCCCCGGGCTTCTGCAGGACGGCGGCCAGGATAAGCCCGGCCGAGATCATGATCATGATCGCAGCGGCGCGGGGCGGGCGGCTTTCCGAGAAGGCGGAGATGACGGCCGGGATCGACAGCGCGCCAATAACAAGGCCGATGACGAGAAACAGGTCTGGGCTCACGTCGCAATTCCGATCGAAGGCGTCCCGTAGAGACTATTCAGGATCGCTTCGGAAAATCAATCGCTCGTCGCAGGGGGCGATACGCAGGATGTTGGTGCTGCCGGGCTCGTTGAACGGAACGCCGGCCACTACCACGATGTGGTCGCCGGTATCGGCAAAGCCCTCCTCGCGCGCTTTGCGGGCCGCGCCCACAACCGCCATCTTGAAACGGGTGATCTCGCCGTCGAGGATGCAGCAGGTCACACCCCAATAGAGGCACAGGCGCCGGGCGGTGCGCTCATGCGGTGTCAGGGCGAGGATCGGCACGCGCGGCCGTTCCCGCGCAGTCAGGGCCGCCGTGGTGCCGGATTCGGTGAAGCAGGCGATGGCCCTGATCCCGGTGTTTTCCGCGATCTGCCGTGCCGCGGAGACGATTGCGTCGGCGCGGGTCGTCCGGTCGATCAGGCGGTTGGCCTCCATGATCTCGCGGTGCGTGGGGTGGCTTTCCACCTCCAGCGCCACGTCGTTCATCGTGTTGACCGCCTCGATCGGGTACTGCCCGGCGGCCGATTCCGCCGAGAGCATCACGGCGTCGGCCCCCTCGTAGATGGCCGTGGCGACGTCGGAGACCTCCGCCCGGGTCGGAACCGGGCTTTCGATCATCGATTCCAGCATCTGCGTGGCCACGATCACGGGCTTGCCGACGCGGCGCGCGCCGCGGATGAGCTGCTTCTGGATCGGCGGGACGTTCTGCACCGGAAGCTCCACGCCCAGATCGCCGCGCGCAACCATGATGCCATCGGAGGCATCCAGGATCTGGTCATAGGCCGCGACACCGGCGGGCTTTTCGATCTTCGACAGGATCGAGGCCCGCCCCGCCGCGCGTTCGCGCGCCTCGTGCACATCCTCGGGGCGCTGCACGAATGACAGGGCGAGCCAGTCCACCCCCAGGTCGCACACGAAATCCAGATCGGCGCGATCCTTGTCCGAAAGCGCCGCGACCGGCAACACGACGTCCGGCACGTTGACGCCCTTGCGGTTGGAGATCGTGCCGCCGGCCATCACGGTGCAATCGGCGAAGTCCGCGCCGCATTTCTCCACCCGCAGGCGGATCTTGCCGTCGTTCACCAGAAGCGTCGCGCCGGTCTCCAGGGCGGCGAAGATTTCCGGATGGGGCAGCTGGACGCGACTGGCATCGCCCTCGGCGGGGTCGAGGTCCAGCCGGAAGGCGGCGCCGTCGACAAGCTCCTCGCTGTCGCCGGAAAAGACGCCAACCCGCAGCTTGGGCCCCTGAAGATCGGCCAGAATCGCGATCGGGCGCCCGCTCTCGGCCTCGATCTCGCGGATGATGCGGTGGCGCTCGGCGATCTCTTCATGGCTGCCGTGGGACATGTTGAGGCGGAACACATCGGCGCCTGCCTCGTGCAACTGCTTGATCATCTCCTTGGTCGAGGACGAAGGCCCCAGTGTAGCGACGATCTTGACGTTGCGTTCGCGTCTCATCCGGCATCTCCCTGCGTGGTCAGCGGTTGGTTAGCGCTAAACGTTGCGGCGGGTAAAGCCACTGCTCGGCAAAACACCGGGCAAATGGGCGCAGGGTCTGTGTTTGGCCTCGGTCCGGCGTCGCCGCCTCTGGTTCTCGGACGTGGGCGTGGCTATGGAAGGGCGAAGAAACATGCCCATGACATACAAACCCTTTCGCATCATTGGGGACGACAGACCCGGCCCCTGGCTCATCACCTGCGACCACGCGACGAACACGGTGCCGGCCGATGTGCGGGGCGGCTCGCTTGGCCTGGGACAGGCCGATATGGGCCGCCATATCGCCTACGATCCCGGCGCCGCCGGCATATCCCTTGCCCTGGGCGAGCTGCTGCAGGCGCCTGTCGTCACCTCGAACTTCTCGCGCCTGGTGATCGACCCGAACCGCGGCGAAGACGATCCCACCCTGCTGATGCGCATCTACGACGGCACTGTCATCCCGGGAAACCGCTACGTGGACGAGGCCGAGTTGCAGCATCGCCTGACGCATTGCTACCGCCCTTACCACGACGCCGTTGCGCGGATCGCCGCGCGGCACGATCGGACGGTCATCTGCGCGGTTCACTCCTTCACCGAGCAGCTGCGGGGACGCGCGCCGCGCCCCTGGCACGTGGGAGTGCTGCACAGCCATCTGGACTCACGGCTGGCCCACGCACTGATCGCGCGCCTGGAGGCGGAGGACGATATTGTCGTGGGCGACAACGAGCCCTATGGCGGGCATCTGCCCGGCGACTCGATTGACCGGCATGCCCTGCAGAACGGATTTCCCAACGTCCTGATCGAGGTCAGACAGGATCTGATCGAACGGCAGGAAGATCAGCGGGCCTGGGCGGAGCGTCTGGCGCCGCTCCTGCGCGGGGCCCTTGCGGATATGGGCGGCAGCGTCAGATTGACGGCATAGCGAACGGAGGAGGCCACGATGGACGACGCGACACGGACCGAGTTGGAAGCAGCGGCATTTCGCAGGCTGGTTTCGCATCTGGGCGAGCGGACCGACGTGCAGAACATAGATCTGATGAACCTGTCGGGGTTCTGCCGGAACTGCCTGAGCCGCTGGTATGCGGAAGCGGCGGCGGAGCGCGGCATCGACATGTCGAAGGCCGCCGCGCGCGAGATCGTCTATGGCATGCCCTATGACGCGTGGAAGGCGCAGTACCAGACGGAGGCCACAGCAGAGCAGCAGGAGGCCTTCAAGGAGAGCTTTGCGAAGAATGTCGGAGAGGGCTGAACACCCGCACTGATCCGCGCCTGGGCCCGGCCCGCGGGCCCGGTACGCGATGCCTCAGTTCAGCTGAAAGTGCAGCGGATAGATCCCGTCTTCGAACTCTCCGAAGAGGTCGGGCACATCGGGATGGTCGACCGGCTCGCCCGAGTGATCGGGCAGCAGGTTCTGCTCCGACACATACGCGACGTAGTAGCTTTGCTCGTTTTCCGCGAGCAGGTGGTAGAACGGCTGTTCTTTGGCGGGGCGGCTGTCCTCGGGAATGGCGTCGTACCATTCCTCGGAGTTTGCGAACATCGCGTCGACGTCAAACACCACCCCGCGAAACGGATGCTTTCGATGACGAACCACTTGCCCCAGGTGGTATTTGGCCTTGGACTTTAACATAGCACTAACCCTTACCCTGTTAGTTTTTTATCGAAATTGCGGGCCTGAGTCCATGCGACACGCCAGTTCCCGGGGGAAACACACTGTGGTCACCGTGCACGAATCGTTGCGGCTCGCCCACGCGGGCGACGGTTCGGCTACCTAAGGATTGTCATCCGCGGCTGCAATCGTGATCGACGGATACGTTTCCACCCGCCCGATCTTTCGGTAAGCTAGGGCACAACGATCCGGCGGCAAAACAGGCGGACAACAGGCATGAGCAGGAAATTACTGGCCCTTGGGCTGCTCGTCGTGCTTTCGGCGTGCGGCGGGCGAGATCTTAAACCCCCGCGTGACCTCGACAATGCATGCGCGATTGTCAGCGAACGGCCGAAATACCTGCGCGCGATGCGGGCGACGGAGCGGGAATGGGGCGTGCCGGTTCCGGTGCAGATGGCGATCATCCACCAGGAGAGCAAGTTCGACGGCGACGCCGAGACACCGTTCCGCTGGGAGCTTGGCGTGATACCGGTCGGCCGCGTGTCGACGGCCTATGGCTATAGCCAGGCCCTCGACGGGACGTGGGATGAGTACAGGAAGTCCACCGGCAACCGCCGCGCCCGCCGCGACGACATTCGCGACGCCACGGATTTCATGGGCTGGTACATGACCGAAACGCAGCGCCGCAACGGCATCCCTCTGACCGACGCGCGGCGTCAGTACCTAGCCTATCACGACGGCTGGACGGGGTACGCGCGCGGAACCTACCGCTCCAAGGGGTGGCTTCTGAACGTGTCGAACCGCGTCGCCTCGCGCGCGGAGCGGTACGAGAACCAGCTGAGATCCTGCGGCAAGCTCTGATCCAGGCACCCCAGCGGCGCGGCGCGCGCAACCGACCTGACAGCCCTTTGGTTTTGGCGAGCGCGGCGAAAGCGGCGACGGCGGGCGACCGCGACGCCTGAGGCCCTGTGAGGCCGAAGGGCTCCGGGTGCCGGGCCCCTTGCTGGCGCGCGTCTCCCTGGTCTATGGCCGGATGTCGGGGGATTGCGCGGGAGAGGCACATGGAAATGCGCTGGGTCATGCTCGGTGTCTTGTTTCTGGCCCGCATGACGATGGGGTTTCAGTTTCAAGCCGTTCCTGCCCTGACACCGGAGCTTGCTTCGCTCTATGGCGTGTCTCTGTCCGGGATCGGGCTGCTCATCGGCCTCTATCTCGCGCCCGGTGTCCTTGTGGCGATCCCCGGCGGGGCCATCGCGGCCTGGCTGGGGGACCGGCGGGTGATCGGCGGTGCGATGGCGGTGATGTTCCTTGGCGGGGCGGTGATGATGTTTGCGCCGGGGTGGGAAGCGGCGCTGGCCGGCCGGGTTCTGGCGGGCACCGGTGGCGTGATCGTGAACGTCGTGATGACCAAGATGCTTGTCGACTGGTTCGCCGGGCGCGAGATCGCGACCGCCCTGGCGATCTTCGTCAACTCCTGGCCGGTCGGGATCGCGGCGGCCCTGCTCGTTCTGCCGCCCGCCGCGGCGCTCGGCGGGCTGGCCTTGGCGGATGGGATCACGCTGGCTCTGATCGGGGCGGCGCTCGTCCTGTTTCTGGCTGTCTACCGTCCCGCCCCTGGGGCGCCGCAAGGGCCGGCCGGGATCGCGGTGGCCGCGTTTCCGGTAGTGCCGCTCGCCTGCGCGGGCCTCGTCTGGGCGTTCTACAATGCCGCCCTCGCGATGGTGTTCGGGTTCGGCGTCGTGGCGCTCGGCGCGCTGGGGTGGACGACGGCCGCGGCAGCCGCGCTGATCAGTGCCTTCATGGGGGCGCTCGCCGTGTCTCTGCCCTTCGGCGGGCTCCTTGCGGACCGGACGGGGCGGCGGGACACCGTGATCTGCGCCAGCCTTGCAGGCTTTGCGCTGCTCTGTCCGCTCGCGCTGGTCGTGGGGCAGGCCTGGGTGCCCGTTATCCTGCTGCTGGCCGGTGCGGTGTTCGGCCTTGCGGCGGGGCCGGTGATGTCCCTTCCCGCACAGGTGCTGCCACAATCGGCGCGCGCCTTCGGCATGGGCGTGTTCTTCGCGATCTACTACGCCGTGATGCTCGGGGCCCCGGCGCTGGGTGGAGGGGTGGCCGATGCCTCGGGCGACCGTACGGTGGTGTTCGTGCTGGCGGCGGGCCTGTCCGTCGCCGCGCTTGCCGCGCTGGGCGCATTTCGCGTCGCAGCCCCGGGCGCCGTGCAACCCTAGCCTCCTGCGCGCGGGCCCTGCCGTGTCGCGCACAGGTTTGCGGAGACCTTGCCGGGGCGCCGCGCCTAGCCCATCGCGGTAGCAACGCAGGGCGCGTCGCCTTGCGTTAGTCGAAACCGCGCGCTTTGGCTTCCTGGACGATGTTGAACAGGCGATTGCCCAGGTTGAGGCCCGTCTCCATCTTGCCAAGGATCACGGTCGTCTGCTGGCCGCTTTCGTCAGTAATGACCCATTGGCGCAGTTCGACGGGGTTCGATGTGAAGATCAGCCGGATCGTGCCGTATTCCGGAAACTCCGGATCCTGCGCCGTCACGACCGTGGAAGGGCCATCGACGGCATGGCCGACGACCATGCCGTTTCGCGTCAGATCGACCTGACGGGCGAGGATCAGGTTCAAGGGCGTCCGCTTGAGCGGAAACTGCTCCGGCGCGGTGTTGGATTTGCCATCAAAGATCGCCACCTGACCGCCGCCCGCCATCACAAGGCTCTCTTCCGGTGGGTCGTATTCGAACCGGGCCCGGCCCGGGCGCCGGATATAGAGCGTCCCGGTCGAGATCGTGCCGTCGGCGTTCACCTGCGTGAAGGCCGCCCGGGCGGATTGAAGGCCGTTGAGATACTGCGACAAAGCCCCAAGGGAGACCTGCTGCGCCCGCGCGGGCAGGCCCGTCACCGCGGCCCCCAGCGTTGCGCCAAGAAAGAAACGTCTGTCCATACCCAGAGCATAAGCACTGCCCGGGGGCTGAAAAAGGCGCGCGCGCCGTCAAAAGACGGTGACCGGCGGCAGCGCGCCGATTTTGTGCTCAGCCCATCACGGGGCGCGCCGTATTGCGCACAGGCATGGACGGGCGGCGCAGGCTTTCGGCGACCGTCGTGGCGACGAGCCGCGCGGTGGCGCCGGACAACGTCCAGCCGAGATGGCCGTGACCGGTGTTGTAGAACACGCCCGGGGCGCGCCCGCGTCCGACCCGTGGCAGCATCGACGGCATCATCGGGCGCAGGCCCGCCCAAGGCGTGACGTTCTCGGTGCAGATCCCCGGGAACAGCCGTTCGCACCATGCTACCAGCGGTTCGATCCGATCCGCCCGGATGTCGCGATTGACGCCGTTGAACTCCGCCGTGCCCGCGATGCGGAACCGGTCCTCGCCGAAGCGGGAGGCGACGATTTTCGCGCGGTCGTCGAGCAGGCTGATCCAGGGGGCGGCGGCGCGGCTCGCGTCATCGTTCAGGTTGACGGTGATCGAGTAACCCTTGACCGGATAGATGTTCACCCGGTCGCCGAGCTGGCGTGCAAATTCCCGGCTCTTGATCCCGGCGCTGACCACGACGCCGTCAAAGCCCTGCGCCTCGCCGTTGACGAAGACGCGCACGCCGCCTTCGACGGGTGTCGCCCGCTCCACCTCGGCGCCGAAATGCAGCGTCGCGCCGCGGCGGGCACAGGCCCGTCCGAGACCGATGGTGAACTTGTGGATATCGCCGGAGCTGTCCGACGGCGTCAGAAAGCCGCCGATGACGTCTCCGGTCAGCGTCGGCTCGATCTCGCGGATCTCCTCGGGCGAGACTTCGCGCCGGTCCAGCCCGCCCGCAGACAGCAGGGCGTTGACGCGGCGGGCATGGGCGAGGTCTTTCTGCCGCTCATAGAAATGCAGGATGCCGCGGCGCTCCAGATCGAAGTCGATCCCCTCGCGCTCGGCCATCTCAAAGAGCGCGGTGCGTGCGGCAATGGCAAGGCGCACCGTTTCGACGGTGTTGCGCTTGTAGTTCGGGATGTTGGACAGAAACTCCATCATCCAACCGGCCTTGTGGATCGTCGGCCACGGGTTCACCAGAAGCGGCGCGTCGGCCTGAAGCATCCAGCGCAGGCCCTTCAGGACGGTGCCCCACTGCGTCCAGACTTCGGCGTTCGAAGCCGAGAGCTGGCCCCCATTGGCATAGCTCGTCTCCATCGCGGCGTAGCGGTGACGGTCATAGACGGTGACGTCGCAGCCCCGGTCGAGCAGCTCATAGGCGGTGGTGAGGCCGGTGATTCCGGCTCCGATGACGGCGATTCTGGTCACGTTTGGCACTCCTTCGCACGGGCGGCGCGTCCGTTGCGCCGCATGCCCCCTCCGTGCGTGGAACCTGAGAGCTTCACCCGCGCCGCGTCCTGCGGTCTGGGCTTTCTCCTACGGTGGACCCCTTGGAGGAGCCGCTTTCCGGAGTGTTAGAGCCGTGCCGGTCCTGGGACCTGAGAGTTTCCGGGGCGGTTGCTCCTTCGGCGGCGGGGTGCCCCGCCTTCTCCCGGCACAGCTGAACTGTGTGCGGAGCCTTAGGGCCGGTCTGGTGATTCGCACAAGACAGATTGTCGTCGGATCGGGGGCCGCGTTGCGTCGCGGCAGCACAGTCACAGCCGATCGCCCCGGGATGCAGGAAAGGACGGGGCGCTGCGCCCTTGGGCGTCGCGGCGCGGGGGGTCGTCTTTCTGCCGGGTGCGGTGCGCCCTGATCGGGGGCGGCGGTGGCGGTGGATCGGTCCGCGCGGCATCCGGCGGATGTGCCGCGCAGTCCGGTGGTGACGCGTTGCCGGGCCGGAGGCGGGGAAGACGAACGCTCTGTCCGTTCGCCAAGGCGTCCGGTCGCGCGGAAGACGCACCCTCTGTGTCGAACGGGTGCCGAGGCTTGCCCGGCTCTGGCCGCTTGGTAGGCTGAGCCGACAGAACTGCGCCTACTCGTTTCGACGGATCCGCCGGCCCGCGACCCGAGTCAGGCGAGGCATGCAAAGGAACCGCAATGATGGGACGATTGCGAAAGCCGCTGCGCCTTGGCGCATTGGGACTCGGCGCCGCCGTCTTGGCCGCGTCGCTGGCGCTGAACGTGGCGTTGCTGTCCGGCGGCGCCGTGGCCGAGCGCGCGTCGGAGGCGTTCGAGGACGTGACCGGCACGCGTTCGGCAGTGTCGCGGCACGCGGCCGAGGTGGCGGCTCTCACCGACGCGCTCGCCGCGGAACAGGTCGAGACACAGAAGCTTTACGGCAAGGTCGCGCAGATCTCGAACATGCTGCTGCTCGCGCGCGAGACGAACCGCAGCATTCGGGAGCGATATGTTGTGCTGTCCGACGAGCTCGGGCGCATCAAGGCGCAGGGGGCGCCGTCAGACCGGTGATCCGGTATTGAAGGTCCGACGGAACCCGCCGCCGATGCCCACTTCCGGTGTCCTCGGCGGCGCAGGGTGCATGCGCCTCGCCCTTACACAAGGGCATGCGATGACTACGCCATAGCGACCTCAAACCCTTTGCGACGCGTCGTCCCGTTGCTGGGGCCGGAGGGTTCGATCCGGTTCGCCCGGTGCTCAGCGCCGTAGCGGCCGCGCCGATCCGGGTCAGCGCGCGTTCCTCGAAGGCGAGTCGTTCCGGCACCAAGGCGCGCTAGGGCGCCTAGGGCTCGGGAACCAGGATCTCGCGCTTGCCGACGGAGTTCGACGGGCCGACGACGCCGTTATCCTCCATCTGCTCCACCAGCCGGGCGGCCTTGTTGTAGCCGATGGCCAGCTTGCGCTGGATGTAGGAGGTGGAGCATTTGCGGTCGCGCGCGACGATGGCGACGGCCGTGTCATAGAGCGCATCCTCGCCATCGGTGTTCCCGCCCGTGCCGAGGCCGAGCACCGCGTCGATATCGCTCTCGCGCTCCTCGTCGGGGCCGTCCTGCACGCCGCCGACATAGTCCGGCGGGCCGAACGCCTTGAGGTGGTTGACGATTTCCTCAACTTCCTCATCCGAGACGAACGGCCCATGGACGCGGGTGATGCGCCCGCCGCCGGCCATGTGCAGCATGTCGCCCATGCCCAGAAGCTGTTCGGCGCCCATCTCGCCGAGGATCGTCCGGCTGTCGACCTTCGAGGTTACCTGGAACGAGATCCGGGTGGGGAAGTTCGCCTTGATCGTGCCGGTGATCACGTCGACCGAGGGGCGCTGCGTGGCCATGATCAGGTGGATCCCGGAGGCCCGCGCCATCTGCGCCAGGCGCTGCACGGTGCCCTCGATGTCCTTGCCCGCCACCATCATCAGGTCGGCCATCTCATCGATGATGACGACGATGTAGGGCATTGGTTCGAGATCCATCTCTTCGGTCTCGTAAATCGCCTCCCCGGTATCGCGGTCAAACCCGGTTTGCACCGTGCGCACAATCGGCTCACCCTTGGCGGCGCTTTCTTTCACCCGGGAGTTGAAACCATCGATGTTGCGCACGCCCAGTTTCGACATTTTCTTGTAGCGCTCTTCCATCTCCCGGACGGACCATTTGAGCGCCACGACGGCCTTTTTGGGATCCACCACAACCGGCGTGAGGAGATGCGGAATGCCGTCATAAATCGACAGTTCCAGCATTTTTGGATCGATCATGATCAGTTTGCACTGTTCGGGCGTCAGCCGATACAGGAGCGACAGGATCATGGTGTTGATCGCCACGGACTTACCGGAGCCCGTCGTACCGGCGACCAACAAATGGGGCATCTTTGC
>JBCDGG010000101.1:0-20143 GCA_038757905.1 Pseudomonadota bacterium
CGAAGGCGGCGCTTCTCGGGGCACTCGGGGCGCTCGCGACCTTCCTCGTCACCGTGAGCTTCCTGTTCACCGCGCCTGTGACCGAGCCGAGCCTCGGCGGTTTTCCGGCGTTGTCCGTCGTGCCCGGTCAGTTCCTGTTGAAGGACATCGTGCTTTTGGCGGGGGCCGTCTTCTTGACCGGCGAAGCGCTCCGCCGGATCGCCCGCGCGCTCTGACGCCCATCGGGGCCTGTGCGCTTGCGGCACGGGCCCCGGCTCTGCTCGGACGGGGAGGGCGCCTTCGAGCACTGAGAGGGCGCGCTCCCTCAGGGCGGCGGGTGTGTTTCTCCGCCCGGCTCCCTCTCTGCGCCGAAGCGGACAGAGACGACATCGACGATGAAGAACGGGAAGTAATCCCTTGTGCCATACAGATTTCCCGCTTCCACATGGGTGGCCAATCGAAACCCCTGAACCTCGCGAAACTCCGACAGATCGCCGCCGAACGGCTGGAGCCGGAAGACGCGCGCGGGATTGGCATCGCTCCAGCGCTGCAGGACAACGCGGGTTGGCCGTCCGTCCACGTCGACGGTGATGTCGACGGCCTGCTCCAGATCGCCGCGCCGCAGGGTGACGCGGGCCGTCGTTTCATCGACCGCGGCCCAGGTGACGACGGGAGACGGCAGCAGCGCCGCCGGACACCAGAACGCCGCTTCCGCGACCTGCCGGCCAAAGGCCGAGCGGGCGTGATCGGGGTTTCCGCCCTGCCGCGCGACCGGCACGACCCCCGCCAGCCAGAACCGCGTCCACCCGCCGCTGTCCGAACCCGAGAGGGGGATCGCGCCCATCCGCATATCGGCCGCCCAGACGAACCCCTCCAGCGGGGCCAGGATCTGCCGCGCGGTCATCTCCATGTATTTGGGGTCGTCCTTCTGCCCGAGGCTGAAGCGGCCCTGCATGTGCAACTCGGCCACGGTGTGGAGGACCGTGCCGGGAGCGATGGAGAACCGGAAGTAGCGCTGCGCGGGCTCGGGCAGATCCGACACCATGGACAGTGCGAACGCCGCCGGGCGGCGAGGGGAGGCGGCCCGCAGTCGCGCCGCTTCCCGGGTATCCGCGCGGCGATCGGCACGCCGCCGGAGCGCCAGGGCGATCACCGCCAGGGTGACGCCCCCGATTGGCCAGAGCAGCCACATGCCCGTCTTCCGCGTTGCCGTTGTCTGCCCAGGTGGAGCTAGGGCAGCCGCCGCGGCCTGCCATTGATGCGCGTCAATCTCGAGAAACGAAAGCTCTGTAGCCTTACATGGCGGAGCGAACCGCAGGCAACTCAGATGGAGAAGAAAGGTGTCAGAAGAGACGAACGTGGCGCCCAGGCGGCGCAGCGCGGCTGTTCCGGGCTTCCCGGCGCATCAGGGGTTTCAGGCGATGCGGGACGAGATCGACCGTATGTTCCAGGCGATGTCCTGGCCCGAGATGAACCTGCGCTCCGGTCTGTTCGGGGATCGCCCGAGTATCGGCCTGCGGGTCGACGTGGCCGAGACGGAGGGCGAGATCCAGGTCACGACGGAATTGCCCGGCGTCGCCGAGGAGGATGTCGAGATCACGCTGGACGACGACATCCTGCACATTCGCGCCGAGAAGCGCTCCGACAAGTCCAGCGACGACAAGACGTGGCATGTGGTGGAACGGTCCTACGGCCACTTCGAGCGTGCCATTCGCATGCCCCGGGGGATCGACCCCTCGACCGTGCAGGCGAGCTTTTCCGAGGGTGTCCTGTCGGTGACGCTTCCGAAACCGCCGGAGGAGGCGATGCGGTCGGCCAGGAAGATCCGGATCGGCGGCTGACGTCCGGCGTTTCAGGCGGAACACGGGAGGTGGCAAGGAGCGCGCCGGGGAGGACGCGGGCCGCCTTCTTCGCTGGAGCGTCCGGCGCGGCCTGACCCGAGACCTCGGCGGCCAGTGTCGTGCTGACCGCCGAGGTTCCGCTTGGTGCACCCCCGCCGCCGGGATCGCGCCGCGCTGGCCGGATCGGAGGGGGCTGCATTGTCCGCCGCAGGGGCGGGGTGGGTCAGGTCTTCTTCGTGTCCGCGTCGGCCTGGTGCCACAGCTCCTGGCTCATCTGCACCAGCTTGCCGGTCTCCGCGGTGTACTGATCGATTGCGGTGCGCACGAAATCCGCCTGAATGCGCTGCATCTCCGCGGCGTCGCGGCAATGCATCATCGCGTGCTGCGTCTTCACGTCTTCCTTGATCCGGTCGGCCACGAAGGACAGCACCTCGTTGCCCATCTTGCCCAGCACGGCCGCCCATGTGGCATTGTAGCCGGCCATCGCCTTGAACCCGTAGGCTTGCAGCGTGGCCGCGTTGTTGGCCATCTCCGAACCTTTGTCGATCATCGTTCCAGTGGGGGTCGTTGCCGTCTCGGTCGCTTTAGCTGGCATCGCAGCCTCCTAGAATCATGCAGGGTGGCGGCAGAATGGGTCGTTGCGGTGCCTGGGCTGTTGATGCGCATCAATCGTCCGTGGAGCAGAGCGCGCGCGCATACGATCTGGCTGGCCTGTGGACGGCTTCGACGATCCTCCGGCGGCGCACGGCCTGGTGTGTCGGGCGGCCCAAAGGCTGCGGCGCGGTTGGGTCCGTGCGATCCTCCGGAAAGGCCAGGAGACGTGACGCCTGCCTCCCTTTTGCCTCCCTTTGACAGGCGCAGACGGCACGGGCATCGGCCCGTCGGGCCCTCCACCGACCGGGCCGCGCAGCATTGACATCCATCAACGTCGCCGCGCCCAAGGCGCGGTATGCGCAACCCGTCTGCCGGAGGGATTGAGATGAACGAGGACCGCGGAGACGTCGCACGCACCCTTGGATTAAACCGCCCCAAGGCTCACCGGTACCGCCCGTGGATCTGGGGGGGCGCCGCCGTGGTGGCCGTCGCGGCTTTCGTCTACTTGTCCTATGGGCAGGACATCGAGCCATCGGCGCGCTACCAGACGGTGGACGCCGCGCGCGCCGATCTGACGATCACCGTCAGCGCCACCGGAACGATCGAGCCGACCAACCTGGTCGAGATCTCCAGCGAGCTGTCGGGCACGCTGGAGACGGTGCACGTGGATTACAACGACCTCGTGGAACGGGGGACGGTCCTGGCGTCGCTGGATACAAGGAAGCTGCAGGCCCAGCTCAATGTCAGCGAAGCCGCGCTCGACGCCGCGATCGCGCGCGTGGCCATGGCGCAGGCCTCGCTCGAAGATGCACGCGAGAAGTTCACCACGGCGCAGGAGCTCGACCGGCGCGGCGTCCTGGCGCATCAGACCTTCACGACGCGCAAGACCGCGTTCGACCGGGCCGGGGCGGAGCTTCTGTCGGCCGAGGCGGACCGCGATCTGGCGGAGGCCACGCTGGAGTTGCACCAGGCGGAGCTGGATCTGGCCTGCATCTGCTCGCCCGTCGCCGGGATCGTGCTCAGCCGCAACGTCGACCCGGGGCAGATCGTGGCGGCGTCGCTCTCGGCGCCGATCCTGTTCACCCTCGCCGAAGACCTGACCAAGATGGAACTGCAGGTGGATATCGACGAGGCCGATATCGGCCGCGTGTCGCTGGGCAACTCGGCCACCTTCACGGTGGACGCCTACGACGACCGCGCCTTTCCCGCCGAGATCACCGAGATCCGCTTCGCCTCGGAGACGATCGACGGCGTTGTGACGTACAAGGCGATCCTCGACATCGACAATGCCGAGATGCTGTTGCGCCCCGGCATGACCGCATCGGCAGAGATCATCGTCGAGCAGATCGACGATGCGCTGGTGGTGCCCAATGCGGCGCTCCGGTTCGCGCCGCCCGCGGAAGCCGAGGCGGGGGAGCGCAGCGGGCTCCTCGGCATGCTGGTTCCTGCGCGTGAACCCCAGGCCCGGGTGACCGACAGCCGCAGTGTCTGGATCCTGCGCGCCGAGACAGCGGTGGAGATCCCGGTCCAGACCGGCGCGAGCGATGGCCAGAACACGCAGATCCTCTCGGGCGATCTGTCCGCGGGGGACCTTGTGATCACGGATCAGAGCGATGGCTGAGGCCACGCCGCTGATAGATCTTCAGGGGATCTGGCGCACCTACGGGCAGGGCGACGCGACCGTGCACGCCCTCGCCGGCATCGATCTGCGCATCGACCGTGGAGACTTCGTCGCGATCATGGGGCCGAGCGGGTCGGGAAAGTCGACCGCCATGAACGTGATCGGGTGCCTCGATGTCCCGACCTCGGGGGCGTATTTCTTCGAAGGGGTCGATGTTGCGGGCCTGACCCGGGATCAACTTGCGCTGCTGCGGCGGCACTATCTGGGGTTCGTGTTCCAGGGCTACAACCTGCTGGCCCGGACGAGCGCGCTGCGCAACGTCGAACTGCCGCTGATCTACAAGGGTCTGCCCCGGGCAGAGCGGGTCGAAGCCGCCTACCGCGCGCTCGAAAAGGTCGGCCTCGCCAACCGGGCGCATCATGACCCGTCCGAGCTGTCCGGCGGTCAGCAGCAGCGCGTCGCCATTGCCCGTGCGCTGGCCGGCAAGCCCGACGTGATGCTGGCCGACGAGCCGACCGGCAATCTCGACACCGCAAGGTCGGTCGAGATCATGGAGGTGCTCGCCCGGCTCAACGACGAGGACGGCCTGACCATCATCATGGTGACCCACGAGGAAGACATGGCGATGTATGCCCGCCGTCTGATCTGGATGGTCGACGGCAAGATCGTGCGGGACGAACCCACCCGCCAGGCGGCCTGACATGCTTTGGGAAACCCTTGTTCTCGCCGTGCAGGCGATCCTGCGGAACGCCGTCCGCTCGCTGCTGACCGTGCTCGGGATCGTGATCGGCGTGGCCGCCGTCATCGCCATGGTCACGGTCGGTCAGGGCAGTGCCGACCAGGTGACGGCGGATGTCGAAAAGCTCGGGAGCAATGCCGTTCTGATCATGCCGGGCCAGGACGCCATGCGCGGCGGCAGCTTCGGCGTTCCCGCCGCCGCCTTCACGCTGAAAGACAATGACGCGGTCGAGGAGATCAGCGCGGTTCAGGTCGCCGCGCCCATCAACCAGACGCGGGAGCGCGCGGTCTTCGGCAACGAGAACTGGCGCACCGATATTACGGGCGCCGACAACCGCTACTTCGAAGCCGCCCAATGGGAGCTGGCCAGCGGGCGCCTCTTCGAGGATGGCGAGCTGAAGTCGGGGCGCCCCGTCTGCATCATCGGCGAGACGGTCCGCGCCGAGCTCTTCGGCGAATCCAACCCGGTCGGCGAGAAGATCCGCATCCGGACCATGTCCTGCGAGGTGATCGGCGTCACCCAGTCCAAAGGTGCCTCGACCTTTGGCAGCGATCAGGACGATTTCGTGATCATGCCGCTGAAGACGTTCTTCAGGCGGATCGCCGGCAACACCGATGTCGGGATCATCTTCGCCTCGATCCGTGACGGTGCCTCGATCCCGAAGGCGATGGACGACATCTCTGCCTTGATGCGGGAACGCCGCCGCATCAGCCTCGGCGACGAGGACGATTTCGAAGTGATGGACATGGAGCAGCTCACGACGATGCTGACGAGCATCACCGGGATTCTGACGAGCCTGCTCGCGGGCGTTGCCGCCATCAGCCTTCTGGTCGGCGGGATCGGGATCATGAACATCATGCTGGTATCCGTGACCGAACGCACCCGCGAGATCGGCATTCGGCTGGCCGTGGGGGCCCAGGCGAGCCAGGTGCTGATGCAGTTCCTGGTCGAAGCGATCGTGCTGTCGCTGCTCGGGGGCTTGCTTGGCATCGTCCTGGGGTTGGGCATCGGCTTGGCCGGGGCGCACTACCTCAACGTCCCGTTCCAGCCGCAGCTCTGGGTCGTCCTGCTCGCCTTCGGCTTCTCGGCCGCGGTCGGGGTCGTGTTCGGGATCTTCCCCGCACAGCGCGCGGCCCGCATGAACCCGATTGAGTCGCTCCGGCACGAGTAGAGCGACAGGTGGCCCCTGCACGTCTTCTGGTCGTGAAATGCCGTGTCACCCCGGATGTGACGCCCATTTTGGCCGAAAGAGCGCCCGAGTGGAGGTCACTGAACGCACCGGGGGCCGTGTGGTAGTCACATCACTGGAAACCGATCCTCTCTGAGGACGCGCTGAAGGTGCAGCCGAAACGCACGCGTGGAGGATCACTCTGAGCGCGCGGCGCAGGCGTCGCAACGCTAGCCAAGCTGGGCCGGAGCCAAGAACAGATGCACAAGCGCTAATGGCGATGGAAAGGCGCGCATCGGAATACTGCATGCCAGGGGCACCGAGTCAGCGAGTCCGCAAAAGCAGCCAATCCCACCAGGGGAAAGCCGGCAGCCCTAACACGAGCAAAGGCCCATAAGGTGATCTAAAACAAAGCCTTAAGCATGGTCGGAGCGCGTCTCACCGGAAACAGCGGGTTAACAACGCACCCATGAGGCTCCTCAACCCGACGGCACGTGGGGTCCCCAGCCTGCATCGTCGTCCACCGGTGGGCTCATGAACACACGCACTCTTTGCAAAACCAACGACATGTCCCAGAAATACGTTCTCATCTGCTGAGATCGCGCCGTGGCGATCTCAGCTCAAAACAGGGCGCGGAAGGATGTCGGATTTGGATGAGTTGAGGCGGGATCTGGAGCGACGCTTGACCGAGATCCCCGGCGTCGCCATCGGTCCGTGGAAGGACACGGACTTGATCTGTCTGTTCTTCCATGGACGGGAGTTCGCGCATTTTCACGGCGACCTTGTTCTGGACATTCGGCTGTCGCAGAAGATCATACGGCAGGAGGCCTTGTCCCGCGCCGTCTCGGCCCGCATCCATCCCGCACGATCGCCGAACTCTCGGTGGATCTGCGTCGAGCTCAGCAGCGCGGAAGACCTTGCCAAAACGCTGCGTCTGGTCGATCTGGCATGCAAGGAGCTTGGATAATCCAACTGGTGAGCGAGCGCGCGCATGACCGCCGAACCTACACTCGACTGGCACGCCCGCCTGAGCTGCGCGCCTATGATGGACTGGACGGACAGGCATTGCCGTGCGGTCCATCGTACGCTGTCGCGCCATACGTTGCTCTATACCGAGATGGTGACGGCGGCGGCATTGATCCGGGGGGGCGCGCGGCATCTTCTGGCGTTTGGCGACGCCGAGCATCCGGTGGCGGTGCAGCTCGGGGGTGCCGATCCGGCGGAGCTTGCGGCCGCGGCCCGGCTTGCCGAGGACGAGGGGTATGACGAGGTCAACCTCAACGTGGGCTGCCCGTCCGACAGGGTGCAATCCGGGGCGTTCGGCGCCATCCTGATGGAGCGGCCCGCGCTCGTGGCGGAGTGCGTGGCCGAGATGGCGGCGGCAACGCGGGTTCCGGTGACGGTCAAGTGCCGGATCGGGGTCGACGAGCAGGATCCGGCGCAGTCGCTGCCCGACTTCCTGACGCATCTCCGCGCGGCCGGCGCGCGCCGCGTGATCGTCCATGCGCGCAAGGCGTGGCTCAAGGGCCTGTCGCCCAAGGAAAACCGTGAGGTGCCGCCGCTCGACTACCCCCTCGTCCACGCCATGAAGCGCGCCTTTCCGGATCTGCACCTGTCCATCAATGGCGGTCTTGGCTCGCTCGACGCGGCGTTGGCCGAGCTTGCGCCGGGCCCGGATGGCATCGCCCTCGACGGCGCCATGATCGGACGCGCGGCGTATCAGCGCCCGGCGGAGATCCTGCTGCGGGCCGACAGCCGGGTGTTCGGCCGGCCCGACCCGCTGACCGACCCGGCCGAGGCGGTCGCGGCGCTGCGGCCCTACATTGCCGAACAACTCGCCCGGGGCGTGCGGCTGCACGCGATCACGCGCCACATGCTCGGGCTGTTCAGTGGGCGCCCGGGCGCGCGGCACTGGCGGCGGACCCTGTCCGAAGGGGCGACGCGTGCCGGCGCGGGGCTGGACCTCGTCGATGCGGCCCTGTCCGAGGTGCAGGGACACGCGCATGCGGCCGAGTAACCCGGCCGAGGCATCGGCGGGGTCGCGGCCGGGGAACACGCCGGAAGATCCGGCCAACCGGATCGCACCGGGCCACGCGCGGGATCGGTTCGCGGAAGAGGGATTCGTGTGGCTGGAGCCGTCGCCCGCGTCGCTCGATTGGGCGGGCGCCGCATGGGACGCGGCCGCGCCGCGCGTGGCCGACCCGGCGTGGCGGTCGCAATGGCTGCGTTGCGACGGGACATGGTTCACCGGCGTCGATCTTCTGCCCAATGCGCCGGATGGCAGCGTCGGCGGTCAACCGCTGCCGGTGCCCGATCTGGTGGGCGAACTGGGCCTGACGCACGCCGCGTGGCATGCGGGGCAGGTCTCCGTCACCTATCCCGGTTACCCCCGCCCGAAGGAGGGCGAGAGCCCCGGCGCGGCGCGCTACCGGATGACGCGCGACGCCGCCCATGTGGACGGGTTGCTGCCCGAAGGCACGCCCGCTCGCCGGTTCCTGCGCGAACCCCATGCCTTTATCCTCGGCATCGCCCTGACAGACAGCGCGCCCGACGCGTCGCCCCTTGTCGTTTGGCCGGGCAGCCATCGGACGATGGGAGCCGCGTTCCGGACGGCCCGCGCTCCGCATCCCGGCCCCGCGGGCACGCTCGACCTGACAGAGGAATATGCTGCGGCCCGCCGCGCGGTGTTCGCCAGTCACACGCGCACCGTTGTGCCGCTGCGGCGTGGGGCGATGATCCTATTGCATCGCCACCTGTTGCACGGCATCGCGCCCTGGCGCGCCGGGGCAGACGATGCCGGGCGCGCCATTGCCTATTTCCGACCTCAGCTTGAGGACCTTGAACGCTGGTTCTGAGGGGTCGACGCCTGGGCGCGGCTGCGACTTAGCCCCACGCGGAGAGCGCGAAGAAGGAGCGGGCCTTCTGCGTTCGGAACAGGCGGATCGACAGGGAGGATTGCGCGGGGCTGGAGAACCATCCTGTCGGCACGCAGGGCCTAGGCGATGTGGACGTTCAGCGCTGCAAGGCTGCGAGCGATGCCCTGGCGGAAGGTCTGCTCGTCGAACCGGCTCGCATGGGTGACGAGCCGGGCGGGGTCGATAGTGCCCTCGACCTCCCGCTCGAAGCGCTCCACGGCGCCGATGATCCCGTCGACGCTCTGCTCCTCGAAGAGCAGCCCCGTCTCGCCGTCGCGCACTGTATCCAGCGCGCCGCCGCGCCCGTAGGCGATGACCGGGCGGCCCGACGCCATCGCTTCGACCGGGACGATGCCGAAATCCTCCTCACCGGGGAAAATCAGCGCGCGGCACTGGGCGAGGTGACGGCGCAGGGTCGCGAAATCGACCTTGCCGAGAAGGGTCACGGTATCGCCGGCACCGGCCTGCAGCGCGCGGCGCGTCTTCTCCGGACCACCGATCATGACGAGGGGCCGCCCCATGCGCCGGAAGGCCTCGATCGCGAGGTCGGGACGCTTGTAGGGGGCGAGTTCACCCGCCCAGAGGTAGTACTCCTGGACCGCGCCAGGGGCGGCTGGGGCGAAGTCGGAGACGGCGACGGGGGGATGGATCACGTCGGCCGAGCGGCGCCAATACTTGGCGATCCGGGCGGCCACGTGAGCCGAGTTGGCGGCGAAACGATCGACGCGCGCCGCGGTCGTCACGTCCCATTGCCTTAGGCGATGCGCCATGGAGGGCATGAGGGCCCGGGTCATCAACCCGGCCCCGTTCCGGTAGACGTGGTACTGATCCCACAGGTAGCGCATCGGCGAGTGGCAATAGCACAGATGCGTCGCATCCGGCGGGGCGATCACGCCTTTTGCGGGGCCCGCCTCGGAGGAGATGACGAGGTCGTAGCCCGTCAGGTCGATCTGCTCGAGTGCGCGCGGCATGAGCGGCAGATACTTCTGATAGAGCCTGGCCGCGAAGGGCAGGCGGCCGACGAACGTCTCCTCGATGCGATGCGCGCGCAACGTGTCCGACAGCCGGTCGGGCACGCAGACATGGGTGTAGATGTCGGCCTCCGGGAACATGCGGCAAAGGGCTTCCAGCACCTTTTCGCCGCCGCGCATTCCAACGAGCCAGTAATGCACGAGGGCAACCCGCCGGGCGCCGCGCGGCCGCCCGGCGGGGCGGACGAGCACCCCGAGGGTCTCCGCGCCGGCCACGCCCGGGCCGGCGCTGCGGGCGTCATCCGGCATCGTAGGTGTATCCCGCCGCTTTGGTGTCCGGGCTGCGCGCCGGATCCACCATCGTCAGCACGATGCCCGCCACGTCGAGATCCATCTCCTCCAGCGCGGCGAGGCCCTCCGCCACAGCGCGGCGGGGCGTCTCATCCCACTTGATCATGTAAAGGCACGTGTCGACGACCTGTGCCACCACCAGCGCATCCGATACGGCCAGCATGGCGGGCGCATCGACCAGAACGACGTCGTAGACGCGCTTCAACTCGGTGACGACAGCGCTCAGCCATCCGGTGGACAGCTTGTCGGCGACGTCCGGATGGCCGCCCTTGGCCGCGAGAAAGTCGAACCCAAACTCCGGGTCGGTATAGATCGCCCGGTCGAGCGTGCAATCGCCCCGGATGAAGTCGGCGAAATCCTCCTCCATATCCCATCCGAAGGCCGCCTGGATCGTCGACCGGCGCAGATCGGCGTCGACCACGATCACCGACTTCCCCGCGAGCACGGACATCTGCGCGAGCGCCAGGGTGGTGGTGGTCTTGCCCTCGCCGGGCGCGGAGGACAGGAGCATGACCGCGCGCGACTCTTCCCGGCCGTCGCGCATCAGGAGCGACGTGCGCAGATGCCGGATGCGTTCACCGTAGAGGCCGTAGGGGTTGTCCCGCAGGGCGGCGGTGGCCTGCATCAGGCCGCGCCAGGGTTCGAGCGGTGTGACGGCAAGGACGGGCAGGCCCGTCTCGGCCTCCACGTCGCGCGTCCGGCGGAAGGTGTGATGGGCCAGTTCCGCAAACAGAATCATCCCCAGCCCGATGGCCATGCCCCCCATGGCGCCGAGTGCGGCCATCAGCTTGGGCCGCGGCGCCGAGGGCGCGCTGGGCACCGAGGCCCGCTCGATCAGCTTGGCATCGGCCTGGGTCAGCTGTTCTTGTGTTCGGGATTGGGCCAGACGGGCGAGCAGGATCTCATAGGTGTCGCGCTTGGCCTGCGCCTCGCGTTCCAGCTGCCGCAGGCCGCCCGCGTTCCGGCTGATCGAGATCACGCGCTCTTCCAGCTCCGCAATGCCGCCGCGCAGGCTTTCCTCGCGCAGCTGGGCGATCTGCGTTTCGTTGCGGCGCTGGGCGATGATGCGCTGCACCTCCTCGGACAGTTCCACCTCGAGCCCGACGCGGGCGCGCGCGATCCGCTGCCGTTCAGGGTGGCTCTCGTCGTAGCGCTCCGCCCATTGCGAATCCTCGCGGTCGAGCGCGATACGCTCCAGATTGAGCTGCTCGATGAGCGGCGAGCTTGCGATCTCGGCCACTTCGGAGAAGCCGCCCCGCTCGAGCACCGCTTCGAGACGCCCGGTCAGTGCCTCGGCCGCCACCCTGTCGGACCGTGCGGCCACGAGTTGCGCGTTCAGGTCGGCGATCTGCTGGCGTACCGTTTCCGCGCTGCCGCCATCGGTGTTGAGCCCTTCGGCCCGTGCCTGGGAGACGGCGCGCTCGGCATCGTCGACCTGCGCGCGCAACTCCGCCGCGCGTGCCTCCAGCCATTCCCGCGCGCCGGTGGTGGTGTCGCGGCGGTCTTCGACCTGCGCACCGATATAGACCGTCGCGATGCGGTTTGCGATTCCGGCGGCCAGCATGGCATCGGGATGCGCCATCCGGATCGAAATCACATAGCTCTCGCCGTCGCGGTAGACGGTCAGCTCGCGCCGGATCTGCCACACCAGTGTCTGGATCACCTGATCCATCTCTGCCGTACGGGAGGCCGGGGCGGCAATGGCGGCGACGATCTCGGCCTCCTGTTCCGGGGTCAGCGCGAACAGGTTGTCGATGTCGATGGCGGCGGGCCCGATCTCTGCGATCACGCGCTCGATCAGCACGTTCGAGCGCAGAACGGCGGCCTCGCCATTCACGACCTGCTCGGACAGGTCGATCTCGCGGACGAACTCCTCGCCCATGATCTGGGCCGAGCGCGGATCGAGCATGACCTTCGCGGTTGCCTCGAAGGTGGGGGTCAGCTGACTAACGAGCAGATAAAGGCCGACCGCGAGCCCGGCCATGCACAGGAAGATGCGGTAGCGGCCGCGCCAGATCGCGCGCACGAGGCCGCGCAGATCGACGCTGTCGGCGTCCTCGGCGGCGGGTGCCGCGGCTGGGCGCCGGGGTTGGGGCGGGCGATGGAACCGCGCCAGATCCATGGAAGTGATCGACGAATTCATCGTTACCCCTCGGTCGCCCCACCAGGCCGAGATGCCGCCGGGACGTCAGTCCGCCTCGCCCCAGCAGACCGCGAAAAAAACGGTCTGCGCCCGGCGGCGCGATCTGACATCCCAAGCGGCGGATAGGCGGGCCAGAAGGCCATACTCACGTCACTCGTTCCCCCCGGACAAGCGGCCTTTGCCTGTCCGAAACGCACCCACCCCAGGGTCATATCGTCAGGTGTCGGAAGCGCTGTCAAAGACTGGCGCATTTCAAACGCATTCGACCGGAAATCCCGAAACAATGAGTCGAAGCGCAGGGTTACTGTAGGGCAAGCGGCCGCGATCGGGCGTGTTGCGTGGCAGAATCGCGGCGCGCCTCCAGGACGGCGCCGCGCGACAATCCCGCCGCGAGACCGGCCAGAAGGAAGAAAAACAGCCCCAGATCCGGGGTGGCCCCCGTCAGGAGGGCCGAGAGGAAGAGCGCAAGACAGGCCGCCTTCAGACCGCCGATCACCGCACGCGCGCCGTCTGGGCGATCCGGGGCCGGGGCGGCGGCCAGCGTGCCGAGCAGAGCAAAGAAGAAGCCGGTGCCGATGGCGCCGATCGAGCCGAGTGAGGCCAGAAGCCAGTTCGAGGCCCGCACCGACCCGAGCCCGGCCCCGAAGGTGCCGGTGTCGAGGAAGTTCTTGAAGGCCTGGGCGTTCCAGGCCATCCGCTCCACCCCGGATTCGGTTTCGAGTTTGTCGAAGAGCATCCGGTCGAGATATTCCGTCACCGGCGTCACGAGCTGATAGGTCGCAAAGATCGCCAGCGCGGCCGACCATAGCGCGAAGGCAGCCACCGCGACGAAGGTCAGCCCGCGGCGCCCGGCCTCCGCCCGCAGATGCCGCACCACCATCCACAGCCCCCATGTGCCGCCGAAGGCGATCCCGGCGACATAGCCCGATGACGACGTCGACCGTAAGAGGACGGTGAGAGACAGGAGGGCCATCCAGGGCGCCAGGCGCGAGGACGGGCTCATCACCCAGTAGGCGAGCCAGAATCCGAAGAGCCCGAGCGAGTAGAACCCGAAGGCGGACGCCTCCGGAAAGCCGCCGATCATGCGTTTGACGCCCATCACGTAGTGGTTGGAGAGGATGGCGTAGTTCGCGGTTCGGATCGGGTCGAGCGCCTGCGGCAGACCGGCCGCAGCCGTCAGCGTGTCCAGCACGCCGAGGCCCACATGGATCCCGGTTGCGAGGGCCATCGCGGCCACCACCTTGGCCGGATCCGGTCGCCGCCGCATCAGCGTCGCCACGGCCAGAAACAGGCACGCGCCGAGCAGAATGCGAAAGAGCTGTGTCAAATTGCCCGTGGTGGGCCGGAGGCTGTTGACGACGATCCCGTCGGAGTTGGCGGATCGCGAGATCGAGAACACCTCCGTCTCGCCCGCGAAGATCCGCGGGAAGAACATCGCCGAGACGACGCAGAATGCCGCGAAGCAGCCCATCCAGAAGCCGGGGCCGAACGGCCGCATCGTGCCGACGAGCGCGGGCAAGCCTGCAGGTGTCAGGCACACGAGGGCAAAGAGCGACAGAACCGCCAGATCGGCCACGCCGATCGTCGCCCCGCCGACGGCCGGGAGGTTGAACGCCGCCGCCGCGCCCAGGGGCGTGACGGCGAGCATGACGCCGATGCTGCGATGCGGGCCGCGCAGCACCATCAGCGCCACCGCGACCAACGCGATGAAAGACGAGGCGACGATCTCCAACCCAGCGCTCCCTCCGTTGGACACGGGCGTACCGCCTTGCGGCGACATCGGCGGGGCACCATCGCGGCAATCCTGCGGCCGTGTCTGCCGGTCCTCGTGCGTCCCCTGTACCTGTTTCCGTGCGGCTAAGCGCTGCTTGGAGACGCTGACCGCGGCTTGCGCACCTCCCCGGTGCGGGCACGGCGCCTCCGCTCCGCCAACCCGGGGAGGGAAGCGCGCGCATTCCGCGAAGCCGCCCACGGCTTGCCGCGCCGTGGCCACACTCGCGCGGCAGATACGGGCCATGAGCACATCGCACACTCCCGCCCCGCTCCTGGCATCCTTGGTGATCGCTTTCACGGTGGCCGCCGCGCCCGCCCTTACGCAGACCGGGCCGCATCTCGCGGCCGTGCACAACTCCAGCCAGGGGTGGCTGCCGGAGCTGACCGCCACCGCCATCGCCGACGGCGTGACCGATTTTCGAGAGGGGATGCGCTGGCCCGAGGCCGAGGCGGCCGGCATCTACCACTTCTCGCCACCCACCGCGCGCTATCCCGATGCGCTTCTGCGCCTCGGGGCGGGCCTGTCTCTGACACTGAGCGGCGGCCATCCGGACCATGACGACGGCCATACGCCGCATACGCCCGAAGGCGTCGCCGCTCTCGCCCGGTTCGCGGCGGAGGCGGTGCGCCGGTTCTCCGCGATCCACAGCATCGAGGTCGGCAACGAACACAATGCGCAGAACTTCGTCACCGGGCCTGTAAAGGAGGCCGGGATCGACGCGCGCGCGGCCTATCACATGGCCATCCTTCGGGCGACGCACGACGCCGTCAAGGCGCAGAACCCCGAGATCCGCATCCTCGGCGGGGCCGCGCATTCCATCGCCGGGCGCTACCTGTCAGACCTGTTCGCGCTTGGCGCGGCCGATTACATGGATGCGCTGGCCCTGCATCCCTATACGACGCCGGTCGATCTGCTGATGCGCGAGATCGCTTGGATGCGCCGGATCCCCGGCCTTTCGGATATGGATATCGAGGTGACGGAGTTCGGCTATGCCGGGGAGTCGCCCGCGGCTTCCGATCACTTCCTGCGCAGCTATTGCGCCTATGCCCTGTCGGGGGTCTCACGCGTGGCCTGGTATCCCCTGCACCCGCGCGGCGACGGCTACGCCGCGCTCTATTCCCGGCAGGGGATCCGGACGGTCGTGGGCGACACCTATCATCTGATCCGGCAGGAGCTGGAAGGTCACCCGGTGCGCAACGCAGCGCCCGACCCCTTTACCCATGTCTGCGCCTTCGGCCCCGACGACGCGCCGACCCATCTGGTTCTTTGGGGCGCGCCGCGCACGCTGGAGGTGGCGCCGCAGATCCTCGTTCGCGATGCGACGGGTGCCGTCGTGCAGGCGGCCGAGATCGCGGCGGAGGCGCCTCTGATCCTGACGGCGCAGGATGGCGGCCCCGTCCGCCTGGGGCATGAGGTGCAGCTTGTGGCACAGCGCCGCCTTGCCGACAGCTTCCTGCAGTTCGGTTTGCCGGAAGGCCAGAGCGCCTATGCCGAGGGCGATCCCTTTGCCCGCTTCGTGCGCGTGGGCGATGCCGAGCTGCCGCTTTTGACGCGGCTCGGTCAGGATCGCGGCGGCGTGCCCTGGCGCCCCTACCGCGCTTTGGCCGAGGGACCGCTGCCGCGCCTGACGGAAGACGTTCTGATCCCGGCAACCAGCGGCCGTGGTCCGATGGAGATCGTGCATCGCTACACCGCGCCAGCCGAGATCTCTGCAATGCTCGACGTGCGGCTTGCGCCCCCGGAGCGCTCCGAGGATGGCGTGATCGTGCGGATCACGGTGGCAGGTGCGCCGCTGATGGAGCGGGTGCTGACCGACCCGCTGCATGTGCGCCTGCCGGTCGAGCTGGCGGAGGGCGACCGGGTGGAGGTGGCCGTTGGCCCCGGCGACACCGCCCATGGCGATGTCGTGGCCTACCGCATCCTGCTTGAGAACTAAGACGCGGGCGCCTGTATGGCTGGCGCAAGGGCGGATCTGAGCCCGGCCAGAACCTCGCCTTCGATCTCTTCGGCGCGCTCGGCATCGAACGGTTGGGTGATGGTCCGCTCCAGCCGAGCGATGATGGCGTCGGGCGGCTCTCCGGCGGGCGAGAACGCCGCGCCCTGGCCAACCGAGGCAAAGAAGCTCTCCACCTTCTTGTCCCAGCCGAGCCCGACGACGGGACGGCGATAGGCATAGCCGACGATACAGGCGTGGAGGCGATGGGCCACCAGCGCGGAACAGCCACCCGCGAGCTGGGCCAGCTCGTTCGGCCGTGTCGGCGGATCGGCGACCTCGACATCGCCGCTTCGCTGCGCATCCTGCAGCTCGTGCGCCAGATCTTGCAACGCCGCGGCATCCTCCGCGGCGCCGTTGCAGAACAGGCGCAGGCGGTGCCCGCGGGCAACCAGCGCCTGGGCCAGCGGCGCCAGACCCTGCTTTGCCACGCCTTCCGTGCCCCGGTCTGCATGGTAGCGCAGGATCGCAGGGTCGGACACGCAGAGCCCGATCCGTGTGTCCGCGGCCACCGGCCCGTAGCAGCCCCGCGCGAGGAGGCCGGGGTCGCGCATCAGCACCGGGTCCGGGCCCGCCGCGCCGAATTGTGCCCGCCACGCGTCGATGGACGGGCCGTCGCGCAGCCCGACGGCGCGCAGGTCGGCATCAAGGAGGGTGCGATAGAGCGCCGTGCCCTCCGCCGACCAGTTATGAGCCACGCCCGCGGCGTAAACGGAGACGGGAACGCCCCCGTCCCGCGCGACCTCCGCCGCCCGCGCGATCTTGAGCGGGAAGTTCAGATCCGCATCGGAGAAGAGCTGGCCGCCCCCGATCAACACCATGTCCGCGTCGGCGACGATGCCCGCCCAGCCGGGCGCGGCGGCGTCCAGCATGGCCCGCAGACGATGCTTGACCAGCCGATGCCGGATCGGGCGGGGCAGGGCGCCCAGGAGCTTCAGCGCGAGGCGGCGGTTTCTGACGACGGTCTCGCCGAAGTCGCTGCGTGTCGACAGGTCGATCGCATCGACGCGCGCCCCGGAGCATACCCGCGCCACGCCGTAGGACAGGCATTCCGAGATGATCCCGTCACCGAGGTTTGGCGAGTAGGGGAGGCCGAACTGCACGATGCGCAGATCGCCTGGCGCTCTGGCGCCTTTCGAAGAACCACGCCGCATCGACTTACTCTCAACATTCATACCGGTACTCACACAACCCCACGCCTCGCCATATTGTCGCCGTTTGGATTTGCATGATCCGCGCTGGCTCTAGCGAAGTTTTCTTCGGGTAAAACAGTAATGAGGCAAAGCGAGGGCGGATGAAGGACAGCGTGGATTCGCCGCGCGACGGGCCCCGGGCGGGCGGCCGCAGCGGCACGCCGCACGGGTCCGGACGGCCGGACCGCATCGTCATCCTGAACGATTCCGCGTCGGCCCGCGGTGGCGCGACGGCGCTGGCGCGCCGGCTTGCCTTGCACCTCGCCTCGGAAGGGACCGCCGTTACCTTCTTCTGCGGCGAGCTTGGCGAGGATGCGGCAGCGCCCGATGGGCCCCTGTCGGAGCAGGGCGTCGACGTCGTGTGCCTCGGCCAGGCCCGCCTGCTCGAGCGCGGCGCCCTTGCCGCGGCGCGAACCGGCCTCTGGAACCGGGCCGCTTTCGACCGGCTGACGCAGTGGATCGCCGCGCATGACACCCCGCAGACGGTGTACCATTTGCATGGCTGGGCTCAGATCCTCTCTCCCGCAGTGTTCGCGGCTTTGGCGCCCGTCGCCGCGCGCACGATCCTGCACGCGCACGACTTTTTTCTGGCCTGTCCGAACGGCGTTTACCTCGAACACTCGAGCGGCACGGTTTGCGCCCGCACACCGCTGTCGGTCTCCTGCCTGCGCACCCAGTGCGACAAGCGCTCCGGGGCGCAGAAGCTCTGGCGCGTGATGCGCCACCGGACCTTGCGCCGGTATCTGCAGGGGCAGGATTGGAGCGCCGTTGCGATGATCCATCCGGGCATGGCCGAGCCTCTGACGCGCGGGGGGATCGATCCGGCGCGCCTGCGGCTTGCCCTCAACCCGGCAGAGCCGCTGACGTCGGAGAGGATCCCGGCCGAGCGCAATCGCCGCGTGGCTTTCATCGGCCGGCTGGTTCCTGAAAAGGGCGCGGTGGATCTCGCTGTCGCCGCAGCCAAGCTTGGCCTCGATGTCACCTTCGTGGGGGAGGGGGCAGACCGCGCGATGATCCGCGCCTGTCTGCCCGACGCGGTGATCACCGGCTGGCAGGAGCGCGCCTCGATCGGGCGGCATCTGCAGGATGTCCGGGCGCTGGTGATGCCCTCGCGCGTGCCGGAGCCGTTCGGGCTGGTTGCGGCGGAGGCTTCATTGTCGGGTCTTCCCGTTATCGTGCCCGAGATTTCCCTGGTATCCCAATCGGTTGCGGAAGACGGCCTTGGGTTGAGCTATGCGCCGGGTGCGGAAGGGCTGCGCGGTGCCTTGCGCCAGATCACAGAGATGCCGGACGCTCAGGTGCGCGAGATGAGCCAGCGGGGTGCGGCGGCCGATCCCGGCCTGGCGCAGTCGCCGGACGCCTGGGTCGCGGGATTGCGCGCACTTTATGCTGAGGCGCTGCAGGGCGCGCCGGCAAAGGCGCGCGCCTCTTAGAGGTTAGGGCAAAAGGAACTGGCCCAGTGGGGCGGCCTAGCGACCCCAGGTGCGGATCGGCCCGCAATCCATATGTACGAAGTTGGAGCCCGAGTAGCGCCCGACCCCACCCGCCTTGCAGGCCGCGGCCGCGCGGGCAATCTGGTTGACGCTGCGCGAGGTCAGCCGCAGATCGGCAGCCTCGCCCTTCATGTGGAGCGAGTTGCGCGCCACGCCGCGTCCGCGGGCCCGCAGCATCGCGTTCGTAGCGGGCGACCGGTAGCCGGACAGCAGCATGTAGGGTTCTGTCGCGTCGAGCATGTTGTGCGCGGCCGCCATGATGTCGATCGTGCGGAAATCGATGCTCTCACGGTCATTGGTGCGCCAGTCGCGCATGAAATGGTCGATCTCGACCTTCGCATCTTTGATGTACTGGCCTTCGATCCAGTAGATCGTGTCGAGGCTTTCCCCCGTTCGGCCGCTGTACATGCGAAGGCGCCGGATATCGCCCGCCCCCCGCAACAGTCCGAACGCTTGGGCGGAAACCGGTGCGGCGACCACGGCGGTCGCGGCAAAAGCCCGCAGAATTTGGCGACGGGATACGCCCACGCCGCTTGTCGTCGTCTCGGGAGTTTCTGTCATGGATTAGCCTGTGTACCGCCTCGTGTAGCCGCGTTTGCGCGACGTTTTTTGCACTTATCCCCAATGCGCCTGCTTGATGCCACAAAGCGATTCGCTGTCCAAGCGCATGGGATAGGCCTAGGGCAAATAGGCAAAAAACTGCTTAAGGCCGGATCGGCGGCGGTTTGATGCGAAATTGTCGTAACATGAGTCAATCCTGCAACACGTTCTGTCCCGGCGAAATGACGCAACGTGCATTTGCAGGCGCGGCGGCGGTGTTTCCTGGCTTGATGCAGCGCGGCCACGCGTGTCCGGCAGGGCGCACGATAGGGCAATTGTGAGTAGACAGGCGGACGGCGTGACGAGACGCTGGGCGAGCCGTTCTTCTTTGTCCTGCGAGTATCTATGCCTTTCGCCATGAGAATTCCCGTAACTGCCTTGCTCACCGCCGCGTTTCTGTCGGCTCCTACTTTGCCGTCGGCGTCGATTGCCGAAGCGGAGGGCCGGACACCGCCGCTTGCCTTCCGGCAGGCCGTGGCGGAGGCCGCCTTTGGCGATGACTCGCTCGGTGCCTTCTATCGGGAAACGGGGTATGTGCCGCTTTTCACCGGCGCCGATGACGAGAGCCGCGCGCGCCGTGCCGCTTTGCTGGAAGCCCTCGCCCGTGCGCCCCTTCATGGTCTTCCCGCTGCGGCGCATGATGCGGGCGCCCTGCGCGATGTCTTCGCGCGGGCGGGATCGCCCCGGGCACGCGGCGAGGCGGAAGTCGCGGCCGCACGCGCCTACCTTGCTTACGCTCATGCGGTGCAATCCGGCATTCTGGAGCCG